>JAPSJU010000264.1 GCA_031178025.1 Agromyces sp.
TGCCGGTGCGATGACGGGAATAGTCCGCGCGTCGGCGCGTTGACCTAGAATCGACATGACAAACGTGCTCCGGGGTCGGTGAGAGTCCGAACCGGCGGTGACAGTCCGCGAGCTGCGAGCGCGAGGCCGAGAGGCCGAGCGCGAGCGGTTGATCCGGTGGAAATCCGGGACCGACGGTGAAAGTCCGGATGGGAGGCGGCACGTGTCGGCTGCGCTGTGCGCAGCCGACGCCACGGCGAGCGACGCCGCGGCACCGCCGATCCTCTCCCGGAGCCCTGACGACGGGACGACGGATGGCGACGGGCGCTCACACGGCAGCGGATGCCGCCGCGATGCGCCGCGCCCTCGACCTGTCGACCCGAGGCCCCGCTCGCGGCATCAACCCGCGCGTCGGGTGCGTCATCCTCTCGGCTCACGGCGAGGTGCTGGCCGAGGGGTGGCATCGAGGCGCAGGCACGGCACACGCCGAGGTGGACGCGCTCGCGCGGCTCGAGCCCGGCCGAGCGCGCGGCGCGACAGCGGTCGTCACGCTGGAACCCTGCAACCACACCGGCCGCACCGGCCCCTGCGCGGAGGCGCTCATCGATGCGGGCATCGCTCGCGTGGTCTACGCGGTCAGCGACCCCGGCGAGCACTCGTCGGGCGGCGCCGACCGGCTCCGCGCCGCAGGCGTCGAGGTCCTGGGCGGCGTGCTCGCCGACGAGGTCGGCGCCCTCCTCGACGATTGGATCTTCGCGACGCGTCACCGCCGCCCTCGCATCACCGTCAAGTGGGCATCGAGCCTCGACGGCCGTGCCGCCGCCGCGGACGGCTCGAGCCGGTGGATCACCGGCCCGGTGGCCCGTGCCGACGTGCACCGCCGTCGTGCCGTCGCCGACGCGATCGCCGTCGGCACCGGCACGATCCTGGCCGACGACCCCTCGCTCACGGCTCGTGCGCCCGACGGCGGGCTCTTCGAGACCCAGCCCGTGCCGGTGATCTTCGGCCGTCGGAACGTACCGGCGGATGCCGCCGTGACCCGCCATCCGCGCGCGCCGATCCTCCTCGACGGGGCGGATCTCCCACGCGGACTGCACGAACTGCAGCAGCGCGGCATCCGCTCGCTCTTCCTCGAGGGCGGTCCGACGCTCGCGAGCGCCTTCCTCGCCGCGGGGCTCGTCGACGAACTGCTCGTCTACCTCGCGCCGATGCTGATCGGCGGACCCCGGCTTGCGATCGGCGACCTCGGGGTCGCATCGATCGACGACGCTCGCCGTTTCGACTTCGCCGCCGTGGAGCGGCTCGGCGACGACCTGCTGCTCGTCGCGCACCCCATACCGAACGAAGGGAACTGACATGTTCACCGGAATCATCGAGGAGCTCGGCACCGTGACGCACGTCGAGCACGGCGCGGACGCAGCACGGCTCACCGTGAGGGGGCCGCTGGCCGTGCAGGGCGCCGCACGCGGCCACTCGATCTCCGTCTCCGGCGTGTGCCTCACCGTCGTCGACGTCGACGACGAGTCGTTCACCGCCGACGTGATGGCGCAGACGCTCGCGATGTCGACGCTCGCCGGCGCCCGTGCCGGGCTCCGGGTCAACCTCGAGCGCGCCGCCCTCGTCGGTGATCGCCTCGGCGGCCACATCGTGCAGGGGCACATCGACGGCACCGCCCGGGTGCTCGAGGTCCGTCCGGGCGAGGCCTGGCGGGTCATCCGATTCTCGCTCGACGAGGCGCACGCCCCGCTCGTGGTCGACAAGGGGTCGATCGCGGTCGACGGCGTCTCACTCACCGTGAGCGCCCTCGGCGACGAGCCCGACGGCTCGTGGTTCGAGGTGTCCCTCATTCCCGAGACGCTGACCGCGACGACCCTCGGCGAGCGGCAGGTCGGCGATGTCGTGAACATCGAGACCGACATCCTCGCGCGGCACGTGGAGCGGATGCTGCGCCTCGACGCGCACCGTTCGCTGCCCTCGTCGCTCGTCACGCCGGCGGCGACCGGCTCCGGGAGCCTCGCATGAGCCTCGCCTCCATCCCCGAAGTGCTCGACGCCCTGCGCGCGGGCAAGCCCGTCATCGTCGCCGACGACGAGGCGCGCGAGAACGAGGGCGACGCCATCATGGCCGCCGAGTTCGCGACCCAGGAGTGGATCGCGTGGATGATCCGCCACACGAGCGGATTCCTCTGCGCCCCCATGCCCGTCGAGATCGCCGACCGGCTCGCGCTCCCGCTCATGACCGAGCGCAACGAAGACGTGCGCGGCACGGCCTACACGATCTCGGTCGACGCTGCCGACCGCAGTTCGACGGGCATCAGCGCCGCGGATCGCGCACACACCCTCCGCGTGCTCGCCGACCCCTCCTCGACGCCGGATCGGCTGATCCGTCCCGGACATGTCCTCCCCCTTCGCGCCGTCGACGGGGGCGTCCGCGAACGCGCCGGTCACACGGAGGCGGCGGTCGACCTCATGCGCCTCGCCGGCCTCTCGCCCGTCGCCGTCATCGGCGAGCTCGTCGAGGACGACGGCGAGATGATGCGGCTCCCGGGCCTCATCGAGCTCGGCGAGCGCGAGGGCCTGCCGGTCACGACGGTCGCCGCGCTCATCGAGTGGCTGCGCGAGTGGCACGGCGACGACGACCTCGCCGCACGCACGACGCCGACGGCGGTGCCCGAGTCGTCGCGGGTCGCCTTCGAGATCGAGACGCGCCTGCCGACGGATCACGGCGTGTTCACCGTTCGGGCCTACCGGGACCGCAGCACGGGGGCCGACCATGTCGCGATCATCTCGGGCGAGCCCGCCCACGACCCACGCGGCGCCATCGTGCGGGTGCACTCCGAGTGCCTCACCGGAGAGGCCTTCGGCTCGCTGAAGTGCGAGTGCGGACCGCAACTCGACGCGGCGCTCGAGGCCATCCAGCAGGAGGGCGGTGTCGTCGTCTACCTCCGCGGGCATGAGGGCCGCGGCATCGGGCTCATCAACAAGCTCCGGGCCTATCGCCTGCAGGAGGACGGGCTCGACACGCTCGACGCCAACCTCGCGCTCGGTCTTCCCATCGATGCACGCGACTACGGCGCCGCGACGGCCATCCTCGGCGACCTCGGCATCGAGACCGTTCGCCTGCTCACGAACAACCCGGAGAAGGTGCGCCAGCTCGAGGCGCACGGCATCCGGGTGGCGGAGCGCCGTCCGCTCGTCGTCGGCGTCGGCGCCGGCAACACCGGCTACCTCGAGACGAAGCGCGAACGCATGGGCCACACGATCGACGACCAGCAGCTCGCGGATGCCGCGGCTGAGACCCTCTTGGAAGGACACGCATCATGAGTGGAGCAGGCTCCCCCGAACTCGACATCGACGGCACCGGACTGCGCGTGGTGATCGTCGCGGGCAGCTGGCACGAGGAGATCACCGACGGGCTCATCGCCGGCGCGACCCGCACGCTCGAGGCGTCCGGCGCCGCCTTCGAGCTCGTGCG
>JAPSJU010000265.1 GCA_031178025.1 Agromyces sp.
TCGTAGGGGGCGCGCACCTTGACGTCGTTGTCGAAGTACACGAAGGCGTCGCGACCCGCGGCGAGGTTGGATCGCACCCACGCCGCCCAGCGGTCCAGGGATGCGTCGTCGTAGCCCGAGGTGTACAGCTCCTCCTCGCCGTGGAGGCGCGCATAGGCGAAGTCGGCGGTCACCCAATCGAGCCGCGGGTACCGCCCGGCCGTGTCGGCGATGACGGATGCGACCTGGTGCCGTTCGAGCACCCGCCGCCAGGCATCCGACTCGAAGCTCGGATGCCGCACCTCCACGGCGTGGCGCAGCGGTTGCTCCCGCGGTACGCGCAGGGCGTAGGCGGCGCGGCCCGACATCCGCCGGTCGTGATGGCGGGCGAGCGCCGCCGCCTCGCCATGGCTTCGCGGCAGTCGAGCGAGGAAGGCGTCGACGAGCTCCTCGTCGAACGCGAGGTTCGGCGGCAGCTGCCAGAGCACGGGCCCGAGCTTGCGTCCGAGCGCGAGCACGCCCGACGCGAAGAAGTTCGCGAGGGGGGCGTCGACGTCGCCGAGGCGCTTGATGTGGGTGATGAAGCGCGGCCCCTTCACCGCGAACGCGAAATCGTCCGGAACGGTGTCGTGCCACTTCATCCAGCTCGCCGGCCGTTGCAGCGAGTAGAACGACCCGTTGATCTCGACCGACGTGAGGCGATTCGCGGCGTACTCCAGTTCGTCCGCCTGTCGGAGGCCCTTCGGATAGAAGTCCCCGCGCCACCGCGGGTAGAGCCATCCGGAGATGCCGACGCGCGCGCTCGGCGTGCCAGCCGCTCTCGCGGCAGGCGAGGGCAGCGACCCCTCGAGCGGGCCGGTGCGAGGGCGCGATCTCCCCGGTGCCGTCATCGCGCCAGTCTCGCATCGGGGCCGACGACGGTGCCAGCGCTTGCGCACCGGGCTCCGAGTCATGGCGGTCGCGTTCGGAGGCCCGGAGGAGGGGGAGTACGATGGTCGTCGGCCCGCGTATCTCGATATCGAGAGAGTCATGGCCGGGCCACACCCACCAGCCACTGTGCGCGAGCGCGCGTGCGGACCGATTGGAAGTAGAGCGTGGATCTTTACGAGTACCAGGCCAGAGACCTGTTCGAGCAGTACGGGGTCCCGGTGCTCCCGGGCATCGTGGCCGACACCCCCGAGGCGGTCCGCGCCGCCGCCGAGCAGCTCGGCGGCGTCGTCGTCGTGAAGGCCCAGGTGAAGACCGGGGGCCGCGGCAAGGCCGGCGGAGTCAAGGTCGCGAAGACGCCCGACGAGGCGTTCGAGGCGGCGCAGGCCATCCTCGGCCTCGACATCAAGGGCCACGTCGTCAAGCGCGTCATGGTCGCGGGCGGCGCCCGCATCGCGCAGGAGTTCTACTTCTCGGTGCTGCTCGACCGCGCGAACCGCTCCTACCTCTCGCTCACGAGCGTCGAGGGCGGCATGGACATCGAGCAGCTCGCCGTCGAGAAGCCCGAGGCGCTCGCCCGCATCGAGGTCGACCCCATCGAGGGCGTGACCCTCGAGAAGGCCCGCGAGATCGCGACCGCCGCCGACTTCCCGGCCGAGCTCGTCGACCGGGTCGCCGCCGTGTTCGTGAAGCTCTACGAGGTCTACGACCGGGAGGACGCGACGCTCGTCGAGGTCAACCCGCTCATCCTCGACGAGGACGGCAACATCATCGCCCTCGACGGCAAGGTGTCGCTCGACGAGAACGCCGAGTTCCGTCACGCGAAGCACGCCCTGCTCGAGGACAAGGCGGCCGCCGACCCCCTCGAGGCCGAGGCGAAGAAGCTCGACCTCAACTACGTGAAGCTCGACGGTGAGGTCGGCATCATCGGCAACGGCGCGGGCCTCGTGATGTCGACGCTCGACGTGGTCGCCTACGCGGGTGAGAACCACGGCGGCGTGAAGCCCGCCAACTTCCTCGACATCGGCGGCGGCGCCTCGGCCGAGGTCATGGCGAACGGGCTCGGCATCATCCTCGGCGACCCCCAGGTCAAGAGCGTCTTCGTGAACGTCTTCGGCGGCATCACGGCGTGCGACCAGGTCGCGAAGGGCATCGTCGGCGCGCTCGCGGAGCTCGGGTCGACGGCGAACAAGCCGCTCGTCGTGCGGCTCGACGGCAACAACGTCGCCGAGGGCCGTCGCATCCTCACCGAGGCCGCGCACCCGCTGGTGACGCTCGCCGAGAACATGGACCAGGGCGCCGACAAGGCCGCCGAGCTGGCGAACGCCGCGTAGCAAAGGGACTGAAGAAGCAATGACCATCTTTCTGAACAAGGACTCCAAGGTCATCGTCCAGGGCATCACCGGCGGCGAGGGCTCGAAGCACACGGCGCGCATGCTCGCCGCGGGCACCCAGGTCGTCGGCGGCGTCAACGCGCGCAAGGCCGGCACGACGGTGCTGCACGACGACCAGGCCGGCAACCCCGTCGAGCTTCCGGTGTTCGCCTCGGTCGCCGAGGCGATCGAGCAGACCGGCGCGGATGTCTCGATCGCGTTCGTTCCTCCGGCGTACACGAAGGACGCGGTGATCGAGGCGATCGACGCCGAGATCCCCCTCCTCGTCATCATCACCGAGGGCGTGCCCGTCGCGGACTCGGCGAAGTTCTGGTCGTACGCCAAGTCGAAGGGCGAGAAGACCCGCATCATCGGACCGAACTGCCCCGGCATCATCAGCCCCGGCGAGTCGCTCGTCGGCATCACGCCGGCGAACATCACGGCCAAGGGCCCGATCGGCCTCGTCTCGAAGTCGGGCACGCTCACGTACCAGATGATGTACGAACTGCGGGACCTCGGCTTCTCGACGGCGATCGGCATCGGCGGCGACCCCATCATCGGCACGACGCACATCGACGCGCTCGCCGCATTCGAGGCCGACCCCGAGACGAAGGCGATCGTCATGATCGGCGAGATCGGCGGCGACGCCGAGGAGCGGGCGGCCGACTTCATCAAGGCGAACGTCACCAAGCCGGTCGTCGGGTACGTCGCCGGCTTCACCGCGCCGGAGGGCAAGACCATGGGCCACGCGGGTGCCATCGTGTCGGGCTCGGCGGGCACCGCCCAGGCGAAGAAGGAGGCCCTCGAGGCCGCCGGCGTCAAGGTCGGCAAGACGCCGTCCGAGACGGCGCAGCTCCTCCGTGAGGTCTACGCCTCGCTGAGTGCCTGACCCCCGCAGCGTCATGGGAACCCCGTCGGCTCGGCCGGCGGGGTTCTCCGTTTCGTGGCTGCCAGCACGTCGCGAGGGGCGCGACGGCCTCGCGAGCTACACTCCGGGTGGAATGAGACGCACGACGATCGCCCTGCTTGCCGCCCTCGAGGCATCCGTCGCCGCCCTCATCGGCCTCGGCCTCGTGCTCGTGCCCCTCATGCTGCTCTGGGCGTTCCACTTCGGGCTCGCCGTCGACATCGGCGTCTTCCTGCGGGC
>JAPSJU010000266.1 GCA_031178025.1 Agromyces sp.
CCACCGGCATTCCGTGGATCGCCACCAACATGGACTGGACGATCCCCGTCGCGCGGGGCATCGCTCCGGGCAACGGCACCCTCGTCTCGGCCGTGCACACCGCGGTCGGCCGTTTCCCCGTCGTCGCGGGCAAGCCGGAGACTCCGATCTTCGACGAGGCGAGGCGCCGATTCGGCGCTGCGGCGCCCCTCGTCGTGGGCGACCGCCTCGACACCGACATCCTCGGCGCGAATCGCGCGGGCATGGCGAGCGCGGTCGTGCTCACCGGCATCGACCGCGCCAAGCAGCTCCTCGCCGCGGATGCCGCGAGTCGGCCCGACTTCATCCTCGACGACCTGCGCGGACTGCATGAGCCGTATCCGGCGACCGAGGTCGTGCGCGGGGGAGCGATGCGGGTCGGATCGGCGCGAGTGCGCGTCGACGGGAATCGCGTCGTGGTCGCGGCAGAGGGCGATTCGAAGCTCGACCTGCTCCGCGCGGCGTGCGCGGCGATCTGGGGTTCAGGAACGGCGATCCACGCGCTCGACGTGCCCGCCCGGCTCTACGCCTGAGCGCCGCGCCGGCGGTCGGGGCGTCGCCACGTCGCGGTAGCGTTGAAGGGTGAGCACCGACGAGCAGATCCGTGATCCCGAGATGAGCGAGTCGCCGGAGACGGGCGACGCTGAGCCCGGCACCTCGAGCGGCGTCAGCTCCGCCGCCTCCGACGGCTCGCTGGCCGAGCTTCGCGACATCGAGGCGATGCCCCTCGCCGAACGGGCGCCGGCGTACCAAGAGCTCGCGAATCGCCTGCGCACCGAGCTCGAGCAATCCGATCCGTCGCGCAGCACGAGTTGATGCCCGAGCAGCGGCTGGATGCTGCCCTGGCGGCGCGTGGACTCGCGCGCTCACGCACGCACGCGGCCACGCTCATCAGCACGGGCCTGGTGACCGTCGACGGCCGACCGGCCGTGAAGCCGTCCATGAAGGTCGGCGATGCGACCCGCCTCGAGGTGGCGGCAACCGACCACTACGTGAGCCGCGCCGCACACAAGCTCATCGCAGCGCTCGACGGTTTCGGCGTCGACCCGTCGGGTCGGGTGGTCCTCGACGCCGGGGCGTCGACCGGGGGATTCAGCCAGGTACTGCTCGAGCGCGGAGCGGCGATCGTGCTCGCGGTCGACGTCGGACACGGCCAGCTGGCGAGCGCGCTCAGAGGCGCCGAGCGACTCGTCTCCGTCGAGGGCTGCAATGTCCGCAACCTCGACCGGGCCTCGCTCTCCGAGGCCACCGGGGTCGCGGAGCCGCCGTCGCTCGTCACCGCCGACCTGTCGTTCATCTCGCTCACGACCGTGCTGGCCGCCCTTCGCACGACGGCCACGGATGACGCCGACTTCGTGCTGCTCGTGAAGCCGCAGTTCGAGGTGGGCAGGGGCGGCGTGCGCGAGGGCGTCGTTCGCGACGCCGCCCTGCGCTCCGAGGCTGTCGCGAACGTGCTGTGGACGGCCCATGACCTCGGTCTCGGCACCGCCGGCGTCCTGTCCTCCCCAATCGCCGGCAGCCACGGCAACCGGGAATACCTCGTGCACCTCAGCGCGACCCGCGGGGGGAATCCGACAGAATGGTTGAGTCGGGTGGAGCAACTGACGGGAGGCGCGAACGCGTGAACGACGCACGGCACTTCCTCGTGGTCTCCCACACCGGCCGGCAGTCCGCTCTCGAGGCGACGGGAGAGGTCTGCTCGCAGCTGCTCGTTGCGGGCGCCGTCCCTGTCATCGCCGCCGAGCACTGGGACGACGTGCATCGGTTCGTGCCCGAACTGAACGGCGCGGTCAAGCGCTTCGAGGAGGTCGATGCCGACTCGATCGAACTCGTGATGGTGCTCGGCGGCGACGGCACGATCCTTCGCGCAGCGGAGCTCATGCGCGACCACTCCGTGGCGTTGCTCGGCGTGAACCTCGGGCATGTCGGTTTCCTCGCGGAGAGCGAGCGCGACGACCTCGGCTATACCGTCGCCCGTGCCCTGGCTCGCGAGTACACGGTGGAGGAGCGCATGACGCTCTCGGTGCGGGCCAAGGTCGGCGACGAGGTCGTCTACGAGAGCTGGGCGCTGAACGAGGTGACGGTCGAGAAGGCCGAACGCGAGCGGATGCTCGAGGTGGTCGTCGAGGTCGACCGCCGCCCGCTCTCGTCGTTCGGTTGCGACGGCATCGTCATGTCGACGCCGACGGGGTCGACGGCGTACTCGTTCTCGGCAGGCGGGCCGGTGGTCTGGCCGAGTGTCGAAGCGCTCCTGCTGGTGCCGTTGAGCGCGCATGCGCTCTTCGCCCGGCCGCTCGTCGTCGGACCCGAGTCGTCGCTCGCCGTCGAGATCCTCCAGCGCACCGAAGCGTCGGCGGTCATCTGGTGCGACGGTCGGCGTACGTTCGATCTTCCGCCCGGGTCGCGCGTGGTCGTACGTCGCTCCCCGGTGCCGGTGCGCCTCGCGCGACTGCACGAAGCACCGTTCACCGACCGCCTGGTGAACAAGTTCCAGTTGCCCGTGACGGGCTGGCGAGGGCCGGTGGGTCGTGATTGAGGAACTCGGTATCCGTGACCTCGGCGTGATCGCCGAGGCGACGCTTCCGCTCGGTGCGGGCTTCACCGCCGTGACCGGCGAGACGGGCGCCGGGAAGACGATGGTCGTCACGGCGCTCGGCCTGCTGCTCGGCGCTCGAGCCGATGCGGGTGCTGTGCGCTCCGGCGCGAAGCAGGCCTGGGTCGAGGGGCGGTGGCTCGTCGAGGATGACGGCGCGATCGCGGAGCGCGTGTCCGAGACGGGCGGCGAGGTCGAGGCAGGGGAGCTCCTCCTGGGCCGCTCGGTCTCGGCCGAAGGTCGCAGCCGCGCGGTCGTCGGAGGGCGTAGCGCTCCGGTGGGAGTGCTGAGCGAACTCGGCGACGAGCTCGTGGTCGTGCACGGCCAGGCCGACCAGCAGCGGCTTCGATCAGCCGTGGCTCAGCGAGACGCCCTCGACCGATTCGCCGGAGCGCCCCTGCAGAGGGCGCTCACCGAGTATCGGAGCGCCTTCACCGCCTGGCGCACCGACGCTGGGGAGCTCGAGCGCCTCCAGCAGGAGCACGACGCGCGAGCGCGTGAGGCCGAGGAGCTGCGAGCCGCGCTCGAGGAGCTCGAGGCCGCCGATCCCCAGCCCGGCGAGGACGTCGAGCTCGCCGAGCGCGCCGACCGACTGTCGAATCTCGAAGAGCTGCGCATCGCCGCCGCGCAGTCGAAGGCGCTCATCTCGGCCGAGGACCTCGTGGACGGTGCGCCCGACGCGATCGAGCTCGTCGACAGCGCACGGCGACACCTCGAGCGGGTCGTCGAGCACGACGCGGCGCTCGCGCCGATCGCCGAAGCGCTCCGGAGTGCCGGCTTCCTCCTGGCGGACGCGGCGACCGAGCTCGCCGG
>JAPSJU010000267.1 GCA_031178025.1 Agromyces sp.
CGCCCGTCGACGTGTATCGACATCTCTGATCGCGCCCCATGACCGATCAGAACGCCAGACACGAAAGCCAGGACATGCTCCGTATCGCCGTGCCCAACAAGGGCTCGCTCGCCGAGATCGCCGCGCAGATGCTGTGGGAGGCCGGGTACACCGGGCGCCGCGACCCGCGCGACCTCCACACCGCCGATCCACGCAACGGCGTCGAGTTCTTCTACCTCCGTCCCCGCGACATCGCGACGTACGTGGGCTCGGGCGCCCTCGACGTCGGCATCACCGGGCGCGACCTCCTGCTCGACTCGGGTTCGGACGCCGCCGAGATCGCCCCACTCGGGTTCGGTGACTCCACCTTCCGCTTCGCCGGCCCCGCCGGCGCGTTCTCCGGACTCTCCGACCTCGAGGGGGTGCGCGTCGCCACGAGCTATCCGGGGCTCGTCGGCGCATTCCTCGCCGGCCACGGGGTCGCGACGAAGCTCGTGAAGCTCGACGGGGCCGTGGAGTCGGCGGTGCGCCTCGGTGTGGCCGACGCCGTCGCCGATGTCGTCTCGACCGGATCCACGCTGCGCAAGGCCGGGCTCGAGATCTTCGGGCCGGTCATCCTCGAGTCCGAGGCCGTGCTCATCGGCTCGGGCGTCGACAAGCCCGGCGCTGCGACCCTGCTGCGCCGGCTCCAGGGCGTGCTCGTGGCCCGGCAGTTCGTGCTCCTCGACTACGACGTCCCGGTCGAGCACCTCGAACGTGCGACGGCCGCCGCTCCCGGATTCGAATCGCCGACCGTGTCGCCCCTGCACGACCCCGACTGGGTCGCGGTGCGGGTCATGATCCCGCGCGGCGAGATGAACCACGTCATGGACGAGCTGTACTCGATCGGCGCGCGCGCGATCCTCGTGAGCGCGATCCACGCGGCGCGGTTGTGAGGCTTGGATGTCCCTCGCGATCCGAGTGATCCCGTGCCTCGACGTGGCCGCAGGCCGCGTCGTCAAGGGCGTGAACTTCCAGAACCTCCGCGATGCGGGCGACCCCGTCGAGCTCGCGGCGCGGTACTCCGAGCAGGGTGCCGACGAGCTCACGTTCCTCGACGTCACGGCGACCGTCGACGACCGCTCGACGACGTACGACATGGTGCGGAACGTGGCGGAACAGGTCTTCATCCCGCTCACCGTCGGCGGCGGCGTGCGCTCCGCCGACGACGTCGCGCGGCTGCTGGCGCACGGCGCGGACAAGATCGGCGTGAACAGCGCCGCCATCGCCCGGCCCGGGCTGATCGCCGAGATCGCCGACCGCTTCGGAGCGCAGGTGATCGTGCTCTCGCTCGACGTGAAGCGATCGGAGCGCACCGCGTCGGGCTTCGTGGTGACCACGCACGGCGGCCGGACCGAGACCGACCTCGACGCGCTGGAGTGGGCGAGGCAGGCGATCGAACTGGGAGCCGGCGAACTCCTCGTGAACTCCATCGACGCCGACGGCACGAAGCAGGGATTCGACCTCGAGCTCACGAGGCGCATGCACGAGCTCTCGAGCGTCCCGGTCATCGCGTCGGGCGGCGCGGGCGCGCTCGCGCACTTCGCGCCGGCGATCGAGGCGGGGGCCGACGCCGTGCTCGCGGCATCCGTGTTCCACAACGGCGAGATCACGATCGCCGAGGTCAAGGCGGCGCTCGCCGCCGAGGGGAGGACCGTGCGATGAGCCAGCCGGGCGACGAGGAACTGGAGCGCGACGAGGAGGCGTGGACGGCTGACGGGTCGCCGCTGGACCGAGCGGTGTTCAACGCCGACGGCCTCCTGCCCGCGATCATCCAGCAGGACGGCACTCGGGAGGTGCTCATGCTGGGGTGGATGGATCGCGAGGCGATGCGCCGCACCCTCACCGAAGGGCGGGTGACGTTCTGGTCGCGCTCGCGCCAGGAGTACTGGCGCAAGGGCGACACGTCGGGTCACGCGCAGTTCGTGAGGTCCGCCGCGCTCGATTGCGACGCCGACGCGCTGCTCGTCACCGTGGAGCAGGTGGGCGTCGCGTGCCACACCGGCACGCGCACGTGTTTCGACGGCGATCCGGTGCGGGTCCACCAGGGCTCCGCACCCGCCGACTGACGACGACGAGGAGCCCGAGTGCCAGCCACCACCAGTCTCGAGCAGTTCACCGCACTCCTTCCGGGCCGCCGGGTCGTGCCCGTGGTGCGCGAGCTCTTCGCCGACGGCGAGACGCCGGTCGGGATCTACCGCAAGCTCGCCGAGGGCCGACCCGGCACGTTCCTGCTCGAGTCCGCGGAGCAGGGCGGCATCTGGTCGCGCTACTCCTTCGTCGGCGCTCGGTCGTACGGCGTGCTCACCGAACAGGACGGCCGGGTCGAATGGCTCGACTACGGGCTGCCGGCCGAGCGGGCGCTCGGCGATGCGGCGCCGTCCGCGCCGCTCGCCGCGCTCGAGGCGCTCTTCGAGCGCTGGCGCACCGAGGACGTGCCGGGCGCTCCGCCGCTCACGGGCGGCCTCGTCGGGTTCATCGGCTGGGAGGCGATCCGCCAGATCGAGCGCCTGCCGAACCGTCCCCCCGCCGACTTCCCCATGCCGGGGCAGGCATTCTGCTTCGTCGCCGAACTCGTCGTCATCGACCATCGCACCGGCACGGTGCAGCTCGTCGCATCCGCGTTGAACGACGGCGCCGAATCGCCCGAGGCGCTGTGGGTCGACGCGCAGGAACGGCTCGATCGGATGCAGCGGGCGCTGGGCCGGCCATCGGAGGCGTGGCTGGCCGAGATCGACCTCACCGTGCCCGCGGCGCCGCGTCATCGCACCGAACGGTCGGACTTCCTCGCCGCCGTCGAACGCTCGAAGGAGTACATCCGCGACGGCGACGTCTTCCAGGTGGTCATCTCCCAGCGCTTCGAAGAGGACGTGACGGCCGAACCGATCGACGTCTACCGGGTCCTCCGGAGCCTCAATCCGAGTCCGTACATGTACCTCCTGCACCTCGACGATCCGGCGGGGGAGCCGTACTGGATCGTCGGCTCGTCGCCCGAGGCGCTCGTGAAGGTGCAGGACGGCAGGGTGTTCACGCACCCGATCGCCGGGTCCAAGCCGCGAGGCGCCACGCCCGAGCAGGACGCCGAGCTCGAGGCCGAGCTCATCGCGGATCCCAAGGAGCAGGCGGAGCACCTGATGCTCGTCGACCTCGCGCGCAACGACCTCGCGAAGGTCTGCACGGCCGGTTCGGTGGAGGTCACCGAGTTCATGCGCGTCGAGCGGTTCAGCCACATCATGCACCTCGTGTCCTCGGTCGAGGGCGACCTCGCGCCGGGCGCGAACGCCGTGGACGTCTTCCGGGCGACGTTCCCGGCGGGCACGCTGTCGGGCGCGCCGAAGCCGCGCGCCCTCCAGATCATCGACGAACTCGAGCCCGCGCAGCGCGG
>JAPSJU010000268.1 GCA_031178025.1 Agromyces sp.
CGCGGCCGAAGGCGGCGTCGAGGTCCACGAGGTGGATCCAGTCCGCTCCCTGCTGGGCCCAGTCGACCGCCGCGTCCACGGGGTCGCCGTAGCCGGTCTCGGTGCCGGCCTCGCCCTTCGTCAGGCGTACGGCCTTGCCTGCCGCGACGTCGACTGCCGGAAGCAGCTCCAGACGCGGCATCTTGTTGAACTCACTCATCACTGTCCTCGGATCGATGGCTCGCCATGAATCGATGGCTGATCACGCCACGGCGCACAGTCACAGCATCCTAGTCCGACGGGGCGCCCTCGGTCGGCGCGTGACCTCGCGTGATCACTGGATCGATCGCAGCCAGTTCGCCAGCAGGCGGATGCCGGCCTCGGACGACTTCTCGGGGTGGAACTGCGTGGCCGACAGCGGCCCGTTCTCCACGGCCGCGAGGAATCGCCCACCGTGGTCGGCCCAGGTGAGCCTCGGCGAGGGGAACGGCGGCATCACGTCGAGGAGCCACTCCTGCGCCGCGTACGAGTGCACGAAGTAGAACCGCTCGTCCTCGATGCCGTCGAACAGGACCGAGCCCTCGTCCGGCTCGACGGTGTTCCAGCCCATGTGCGGCAGCACCGGCGCAGGGAGCTCGGTCACGACGCCCGGCCACTCGCCGAGCCCGGCGGTGTCCACGCCGCGCTCGACGCCCCGCTCGAAGAGCACCTGCATGCCGACGCAGATGCCGAGCACCGGCCGGCCGCCCGCGAGACGCCGGTCGATGATCTCCTCACCGCGTACGGCCCGGAGCTGGTCCATGACCGCCTTGAATGCGCCGACGCCCGGCACCACCAGCCCGTCGGCCTCGAGCGCGGCGCCGCGGTCGGAGGTGACCTGCACGTCGGCGCCCGCGCGTTCCAGCGCCTTCGCTGCCGAGTGCACGTTGCCCGAGCCGTACTCGAGCACCACGACGCGCTTGACTCGGCTCACAGTGCGCCCTTGGTCGACGGGATGCCGCTCACCAGCGGGTCGAGCGCCTTCGCGGCGCGGAATGCGCGCGCGAACGCCTTGAACTCGGCCTCGGCGATGTGGTGCGGGTCGCGCCCGCCGAGCACCGTGACGTGCACCGTGAGGCCCGCGTGGAACGAGATCGCCTCGAACACGTGCCGCACCATCGAGCCCGTGAAGTGGCCGCCGATCAGGTGGTACTCGAACCCGGCCGGCTCCCCCGAGTGCACGAGGAACGGGCGGCCCGAGATGTCGACCACTGCCTGGGCGAGCGCTTCGTCGAGCGGGACGAGCGCGTCACCGTACCGGGAGATCCCGCGCTTGTCGCCGAGCGCCTCGCGGATCGCCTGGCCCAGCACGATGCCGACGTCCTCGACGGTGTGGTGCACGTCGATCTGGGTGTCGCCGCTCGCGCGAACGGTGAGATCGGTCAGCGAGTGCTTCGCGAAGGCGGTGAGGAGGTGGTCGTAGAACGGCACCGTCGTCTCGATGTCGCTCGCCCCCGTGCCGTCGAGATCCACGGAGAGATCGATGCTGGACTCGCTCGTCTCGCGCTGTACGCGCGCGGAGCGCGATGCGCCGGAAGAGGTCATGGCTCCATCCTATTCTCGGTCGTGGCGGCGGCCCGCGGTGCGAACGCCGCGATCGCCTCGAGGAAGGCGGTGGTCTCGGTCTCGGTGCCGGCCGTCACCCTGAGGCAACCGGGCAGGCCGATCTCACGGATCAGGATGCCGCGTGCGCGAAGCGCCTCGAAGACGCCGTGCGGGTCGTCGACGTCACCGAACAGCACGAAGTTCGCGCCGGTGCGGAACGGCCGGTAGCCGAGCGCGGACAGTTCGGCGCTGATCCGATCGCGCTGGGCGCGGATCTCGTCGACCATGCCGAGCATCTCGTCGGCGTGTGCGAGCGCGCCGAGCGCCGCCGCCTGCGTGAGCGCCGAGAGGTGGTACGGGAGGCGCACCAGGCGCAGCGCGTCGATCACGGCCGGGTCGGCAGCGAGGTACCCGACGCGGGCCCCGGCGAAGGCGAACGCCTTGCTCATCGTGCGCGAGACGAGCAGGCGCGGCCGGCCCTCGAGGAGCGTCAGGGCGCTCGGGGTGCCCGGTTCGGCGAACTCGAAGTAGGCCTCGTCGACCACCACGATGCCGGATGCCGCATCGGCGACGGCCGTGATCGTCTCGAGGGAGAGCGGCGTGCCCGTCGGATTGTTCGGCGCGCACAGCAGCACGATGTCGGGATCGTGTTCGCGTACCGCCGCGACCGCCGTCGCGGCAGAGAGCTCGAACGCGTCGTCGCGCTCCGCCGTCACCCACTCGGTGCCCGTGCCCGAGGCGAGCAGCCCGTACATCGAGTACGTCGGGGCGAATCCGAGGGCGACGCGACCCGGGCCGCCGAACGCCTGGAGGATGTGCTGCAGCACCTCGTTCGACCCGTTGGCCGCCCAGATGCGACTCGCGTCGAGCCCGTGCCCCAGGTACCCGGCGAGGGCTCGTCGCAACTCCACGAACTCCCGGTCCGGGTACCGGTTGAGGGTGAGGATCGCCGCGGCGACGCGCGCGACGATGTCGTGGGCGACATCCTCGGGAATCGGATGCGTGTTCTCGTTGACGTTCAGCGCGACGGGCACCGTCTGCTGCGGTGCACCGTACGGGGTTCGACCGCGGAGGTCGTCGCGGATGGGGAGATCATCGAGACTCGTCACTGATCCATGCTAGCCACGGCACGGACGAGGCAACGCTGCGCGCGATCAGGGGAACGCCGGCAACGCCAATCGCTGGCCCGGCTCGAGCATCATGTCGCCGAGTCCGTTGAGGCGCATGATCTCATCGATCACGACGCGCGGGTCGTCATGCGGGGCGATGGACTCGGCGATGGCCCACAACGAGTCGCCGTCGCCGACCGTCACGTACTCGAAGGAGTGCGCCGCCCCGGATCCGGAGTCGGCCGCGGCGACGCCGGAGCCGAGCACGACGATCGCGGCCCAGATGATGAGCGGAACGGAAGCGAGCGTCGTGAACACCACGCGCCCCCGCCGCGTGAGTCGCAGTCGCGACGACCCGTTGTCGGGTCGGACCGACTCGAGTCGGGCGGAAGCGCCGTATCCCGTCGTGACGATCGTTGCGCTCATCTCTCACACCTCCTGGGAGAATCGCATCCGGCCCTCGGCCGGGAGGGCCGGATGCGAAGCTGTGTTCCGAATATATCTTCGAACGTTCGAAGCCGCAAGCACCGGCTCGCCGTGGATCTCCGTACGAATACGGCGACACACTCGAACGAATGTTTGTCGCACCGAGCGAAGCCGGATACAGTTTCGAATGTTCGACGCCAGTCGATCAGATACCACCGACATTCGGTCGCGAGCGGCCACAACGAGGGGCGGAGAGCGTGAGCACCGACATCGACGACGTGCGCGACACCGGGCG
>JAPSJU010000269.1 GCA_031178025.1 Agromyces sp.
TCGCCGACGAACTCGGCTGGATTCCGCTCGGCCCCGTCATCCTCCGCGGCATCGACGCCGCCGAGTTCGCCGCTGAGCGGATGCCGCGCCTCGAGCGCCTCGCCGGGAGCGGCGCGTCCTTCCGCATTCGGGTGTCGGGCGAGCGCCCCGACTACCGCGAGGCGAGCGAGGCGCCCGAGTTGCGGGTCACGACGGTCGAGTCGCAGAAGGCCGACTGGTTCGACCTCGGCGTCGTGATCACCGTCGGCGGCAGGACCGTGCCGTTCATGCCCCTGTTCCGTGCGCTCGCCAAGGGGCAGCGGCGGCTCCTGCTCGTCGACAAGACGTTCCTCTCGCTCGAGCAGCCCGTGTTCGCGGCGCTGCGGGAGCTCATCGAGGAAGCCGGCACACTCGACGAGTGGGACACCGGCCTGCGCATCCATCGCAGCCAGACGAGCCTCTGGGCCGACTTCGAGGACCTCGCGGACGTGGCCGAGCCCGCCGTGTCGTGGCGAGCGACCGTCGCCGGACTCGAGCACGGGGCCGTCGAGGAACTGCCGCCGCCTGCCGGGCTCGCGGTGCCGCTGCGGCCATACCAGCTCGCGGGGTTCCGGTGGCTCGCGTTCCTCTGGGCGAACCGGCTCGGCGGCATCCTGGCCGACGACATGGGCCTCGGCAAGACCGCGCAGACGCTCGCGCTCATCGCCCACGCGCGCTCGCCGCACGCGTCGTCCCCCCGGGCGCCGACGTCGCCGTTCCTCGTGGTCGCACCCACCTCGGTCGCGTCGAACTGGGTGAGCGAGGCCGCCCGGTTCACGCCGGGACTGCGGGTCGCCACGGTCACCGCGACCGAGGCCACGCGGCGGGGTCGGATCGCGGATGCCGCCGCCGGCGCCGATGTCGTCGTCACGACGTACGCGGTGCTCCGGCTCGAAGCCGACGCCTTCGGCGCCGTCGAGTGGGGCGGGCTCGTGCTCGACGAGGCCCAGTTCGTCAAGAACGCGGCGACGAAGGTGCACGCGGCCGCTCGCGGCATCCGGGCGCCGTTCCGCCTCGCCGTCACCGGCACGCCCGTCGAGAACACCCTCTCCGAGCTGTGGGCGCTCCTGCAGATCGTGGCACCCGGCCTGTTCCCGAGCCGCCGCGCCTTCGACGAGCGCTATCGGCGACCCATCGAGAGCGACGGCAACGGCGAACGGCTCGCGCGACTGCGACGGCGCATCCGGCCGCTCATGCTGCGCCGCACGAAGGAGCTCGTCGCCACGGAGCTCCCGCCGAAGCAGGAGCAGGTCCTGCGCGTCGAGCTGCACCCGAAGCATCGGCGGCTCTACGACACGGTGCTGCAGCGCGAGCGGCAGAAGCTCCTCGGCCTCATCGACGACCTCGACCGTCAGCGCTTCATCGTCTACCGCTCGCTCACCCTGCTGCGGATGCTCGCACTCGACGCGACCCTCATCGATGACGAGGCCTACGCCGGATACTCGTCCGCGAAGCTCGACGCGCTGTTCGAGCAGCTCGACGACGTGCTCGCCGAGGGGCACCGCGCGCTCGTCTTCAGCCAGTTCACCTCGTTCCTCGGCAAGGCGGCGTCGCGACTGGATGCCGCAGGCGTGCCGTACACGTACCTCGACGGGTCGACGCCGGTGCGGCGCCGCGACGCGGCGATCGAGCAGTTCCGCGGCGGCGCGGCATCCGTCTTCCTCATCAGCCTGAAGGCCGGCGGATTCGGCCTGAACCTCACCGAGGCGGACTACGTCTTCCTGCTCGACCCGTGGTGGAACCCCGCGAGCGAGGCGCAGGCCGTCGACCGTGCGCACCGCATCGGCCAGGCGAAGCAGGTGATGGTCTACCGCCTCGTGGCCGAGGGCACCATCGAGGAGAAGGTCATGGTGCTCAAGCAGAAGAAGGGCGAGCTCGTCGCGTCGCTCCTCGGCGACGAGGGAATCAGCGACGCCTCCCTCACCGCCGACGAGCTGCGGTCGCTCCTCGACGACTGAGCGCGGGGCCGGCTCGTCGGCAGGTTCGCGCGCAGAGACGTCGTCGAGGAACGGACCATCGCGGCGTAGACTGACCGGCGCTCGGAAGGAGGAGGGCGATGGCCGATCCGGTGGGCGACATCATCGGGGATTATCGGGCGTTCGCCGCGCAGCAGCGTGATCGCCTGCTCGCCCGAGGCATCGACATCACGCCGTACGAGCTCGGCCATCTCGCCGTCCGCGTGCCCGAGTGGGACCAGTACGTGCACCTGCGCACCCTGCTCGAACGCCATGCCATCGCCAACATGGAGAACGTGTGGAACGGGCGGCCGATGTCCTTGATCCTCCTCGAGAAGCCGCTCGCCGTGCTCGACGGCCGCGAGATCCCGCTCATCGAACTCATCCCGCCGGTGCACCAGCGCGTGTACAAGATGGGCATGGAGCATTTCGGCGTCGTCGTCGGCGAGGAGGTGGATGCGTTCTCCCGCACGCATCGGGCGGCGCTGACCGGCCAGCAGTTCCAGAACCAGTGGAACGAACCGTATTACGTCCTGTTCGAGGACTTCACCCATGTGAAGTTCCATCGCCGCCCGCTGCGCGAGGTGGTCGAGCTGCAAGGCGGAACGTTCGAGGGCATCCGCCACGTCGACGGGTGGGTGCCGCAGCGGCTGGTCACCGCGACCGGTCCGAACCCCCTGCCGCGCTGAGGCGCCCGGGTTTCGGCCCGCAGTCGAAGGCGGCTCAGTCGAGCGGGATGCCGTCGTCCGGTTCCTCGTCGCGCGCCCGGGGGCGCGTCCGCCGTCGCGGCCGCGGCTCGTCGAGCCCGATGTGCACGCGCGTGCGCTTGCGCTCGATGACGATGAAGAGCGCGCCCAGCGCCCACAGCGGCACCTGCGCGAGGAAGGCGAGCCGGAACGCGTCGAGGGTGTACGTGCCGGGAGTGCCGGCGCCCTGCCAGTCCATCGCGAGGCCGATCAGCAGGATGGTCAGCAGCGCCGCCAGGAAACCGCCCACGTTGACGATTCCCGTCGCGGTGCTGAGCCGATGCCGGGGGTTGAACGTGCGCGCGTAGTCGAAGCCGACCATCGAGGCCGGTCCGCCGGTGCTGAGCGCGAAGGCGAGCACGAACAGCAGCCAGAGCGGCGCCTGTCCGGGCCACGCGATGACGACGAGCCACGCCACGGCCTGGATGGCGATGGCCGGCAGCACGAGCAGTCGTGACCGGCGCATCGGATGCCGGCTCGAGAGCGCGCCGATCACCGGCCCTGCGATCATGCCGAAGACGACGTAGACGCTGAACAGCAGCGACGCGACCGCCGGAGACAGGCCCTGGCCGATGGTCAGGAAGGGGAAGCCCCACAGCAGGATGAACGCGGTGCCCGAGAACGGCGTCGTGAAGTGCGACCAGAACG
>JAPSJU010000030.1 GCA_031178025.1 Agromyces sp.
ATCCGAGGAGGCGCGCCTCGTCGAGTTCCGGGCGCTGGTCGCGGATGTCACCGGCGGCGCACCCGGCGTGCAGAGCGAGTGGCGCGCGACCCGCGACGTCAGTCGCGAGCCGACGGACGGACGATGAGTCCGATGAGCCAGTTGATCAGACCGAGCACGAGCGCGCCGAGCACGCCCCACCAGAATCCGTCGACGACGAGGCCGAAGCCCATGAGGTCGCTGATCCATGCGACGAGCAGGAGCAGCAGTCCGTTGACGACGAAGGAGATGAGGCCGAGGGTGAGCACGTACAGCGGGAAGGCGACGATGCGGATGAACGTGCCGACGACGGCGTTGACGATGCCGAAGATCGCCGCGAGCAGCAGGTAGGTGAGCACCGTCGCGAGGGTCGTCTCCTCGTACGGGACGACGTCGACTCCCCCGACGATGAGCGTGGTGAGCCAGAGGGCGAACGCCACGACGATGACCTTGACGATGAACCGCATGAGCCCACTCTGGCAGAACCGGCGGTACGAGCGAAGGGGTACGGTGGAATCCGTGACCGCACCGGAGCCCACGGGGGCGAGCGTTCGCATCCGCCCCGAGATCGCCGCCCTCCCGCCGTATCGACAGGGGCGTCCCGCGCCCGTCGACGGATACAAGCTGTCGAGCAACGAGAATCCCTTCCCGCCCCTGCCGGGCGTGGTCGAGGCGGTCTCCGCGGCGGCGAACGAGATCAACCGCTACCCCGACGCGACGGCCCTCGTGCTCCGCGAACGCCTCGCCGAGCGCTTCGGCGTCACCGCCGACGAGGTGCTCGTCGGTGCGGGGTCGGTCTCCCTGCTCGCCCAGTTCATCGCGGCGGCATCCGCACCGGGCGATGAGGTCGTGTACTCGTGGCGCTCGTTCGAGGCGTACCCGGGGCTGGCCACCGTCGCCGGTGCGACGAGCGTGCGGGTGCCGAACCGCGCCGACCACGGCCACGACCTCGACGAGATGGTCGCCGCGATCACCGAGCGCACCCGCGTGATGATCGTGTGCTCGCCCAACAACCCGACCGGCACGATCGTCACCGCCGCGGAGTTCGCCGGCTTCATGGCGCGCGTCCCCGCCGACGTCCTCGTGCTGCTCGACGAGGCGTACATCGAGTTCGTCCGCGATGCGGCATCCGTCGACGGTCGCACGCTCATCCGGCGACACCCGAACCTGGTGATCCTGCGCACCTTCTCGAAGGCGTACGGACTGGCCGGACTCCGGGTCGGCTACGCGATCGGGCCGGTTCCCGTGCTCGACGCTGCGCGGGCGACCGCGATCCCGTTGAGCGTCACGGCCACCTCGACGGCCGCCGCGCTCGCGTCGCTCGAGGCCCACGCGGAGGCCGAGCTGCTCACGAGGGTCGACACGATCGCCCGTCGTCGGGACGCGCTGCGTGACGCCCTCGTCGCGCAGGGGTGGCCGGTCCCCGAGGCGCAGGGCAACTTCGTCTGGCTGCCGACCGGGGAGCGCACCACGGCCGTCGCGGACCGGCTGTTCGACGCCGGACTCGTCGCGCGGGCCTTCCCGCCCGACGGGATCCGGATCTCGGTGGGCGAGGAGGAGTCGATGGGGATTCTCCTCAAGATCCTCGCCGACCTTGTTCGAGGGTGACAAGTGAGGCGCCCTGCGCAGCGTGTAGCTTGGAACGGTGGCAGCCCGAACGAGAGACTTCACCGCGCCGACGGTCCAGCTCCTCACGCCATCCGGTGAGCTGCGACCGACCCCTGAGGCCGAGGCCTACCTTCCCCTCGTCGAGGCACTGCCCGACGAGATGCTCGAGCAGTTCTACCGCGATATGGCGATCTCGCGACGCATCGACATCGCCGGCGCCAACCTGCAACGCCAGGGCCAGCTCGCGCTGTGGGTGCCGAGTCACGGACAAGAGGCCGCACAGGTCGGATCCGCGCATGCGGCCCGCCCGCAGGACCACATCTTCCCGTCCTATCGCGAGCACATCGTCGGGATGATCCGCGGGCTCGACCCCGTGAACATCCTCTCCCTCCTCCGCGGCGCCACGCTCGGCGGCTGGGACCCTGCCGAGAACGGCAACTTCCACCTCTACACGCTCGTCCTCGCGTCGCAGACGCTGCACGCGACGGGCTATGCGATGGGCGTGCAGTTCGACGGGCGCGTCGGCACCGGCGACCCCGAGTCCGACACGGCCGTCCTCGTCTACTACGGTGACGGCTCGACGTCGCAGGGCGACGCGAGCGAGGCGCTCGTCTTCGCCTCGAGCTACCAGTCGCCGCAGGTCTTCTTCATCCAGAACAACCACTGGGCGATCTCGGTGCCCGTCTCGCGCCAGTCACGCAGCCCGCTCTCCCTCCGAGCGGGCGGTTTCGGCATGCCCGGGGTGCGCATCGACGGCAACGACGTGCTCGTGAGCTACGCGGTGACGCGGCAGTCGCTCGAGGAGGCGCGCGCGGGCGAGGGCCCGAGCCTCATCGAAGCGCTCACCTACCGCATGGGTGCCCACACCACTGCCGACGACCCCACGAAGTACCGCACCGATGCCGAAGTGGCCTACTGGGCGGAGCGCGACCCGATCACGCGGTACCGCGCGTGGCTCGAGAGCCGCGGTGCATCCGCCGCCTTCTTCGACGAGGTCGACGCGCACGCGGCGGACGTGGCGGCCGACCTCCGCCGCCGCGCGCTCGGACTGACGGCGCCGACGCGCGAGAAGATCTTCGCGCACGTCTACACCGAGCCCCATCCGCTCATGGCAGAGCAGTCGGCCTGGCTCGACGCGTACGAATCCGGTTTCGAGGGAGGCGCGGCATGAGCGCACGAACCGAGGAGGAGCAGCGCGTGACGGATGCCGCGAGCGACAGCGCGCCGATCGAGGACACGTCGGCCGCGCCGGCGGTCGAGGCCGCCGCGCCCGCCCAGGAACTCCCCGCCGAGTCCGGCATGCGCGGCGTGCACACGCTCTCGATGGCGAAGGCGATCACGGCCGGCCTCCGCGAGGCGATGCGCGCCGACGAGAAGGTGCTGCTGATGGGCGAGGACATCGGTCCGCTCGGGGGCGTCTTCCGCGTCACCGAGGGCCTGCAGGACGAGTTCGGCGATCAGCGGGTGCTCGACACCCCACTGGCGGAGTCGGGCATCGTGGGTACGGCGATCGGCCTCGCCATGCGCGGGTACCGGCCGGTGGTCGAGATCCAGTTCGACGGATTCATCTTCCCGGCGTTCGATCAGATCACCACGCAGCTCGCCCGGCAGACGGTGCGCCACGACGGCACCGTCTCCATGCCCGTCGTCATCAGGGTGCCCTACGGCGGCCACATCGGATCGATCGAGCATCACCAGGAGAGCCCCGAGGCGTACTTCGCGCACACGCCCGGGCTTCGCGTGGTGAGCCCGTCGAGCCCGCACGACGCGTATTGGATGATCCAGGAGGCGATCGCCTCGAACGACCCGGTGCTGTTCTTCGAGCCGAAGAGCCGCTACTGGCCGAAGGGCACGGTCGACCAGGACCACTCCGGGATGCCGCTGCACGCGAGCCGCGTCATCCGCACCGGAACGGACGTCACCGTCGTCGGCCACGGAGCGATGGTGTCGACGCTGCTGCAGGCCGCCGACATCGCGGCGGGCGAGGGCACGAGCCTCGAGGTCGTCGACCTCCGCTCGCTCTCCCCCATCGACTACGGTCCGCTGCTCGACTCCGTGCAGCGCACCGGGCGGCTCGTCGTCGCCCAGGAGGCCTACGGATTCGTGAGCATCGGGTCGGAGATCGCGGCGACGGTCGCGGAGCGCGCGTTCTACTCGCTCGAAGCGCCCGTACTGCGGGTCTCGAGCTTCGACACCCCGTTCCCGCCCGCCGCCCTCGAGACGGAGTACCTGCCGAGCCCGGATCGCGTGCTCGAGGCCGTCGACCGGGCCATGGCGTACTGACGACGCCGGGCGCACTGGCATGACGACACCGGCATAGATCGACTGCGAGGCTGATGAGCATGAGCGAGATCCGATTCCCTCTCCCCGACGTCGGCGAAGGCCTGACCGAGGCGGAGATCGTGCAGTGGCGCGTCTCCCCCGGCGACCGCCTCGAGCTCGACCAGGTGTTCGTCGAGATCGAGACGGCGAAGTCCCTCGTCGAGTTGCCGAGCGCGTTCGAGGGCGTCGTCGCCGAGCTGCTCGTCGATGAGGGCGCGACCGTCGACGTCGGCACGCCGATCCTCGTCATCCGCACGAACGCACCCGGCGCGGAGGCCGCGGCGCCGGCTCCCGCCGACGCGCCCACGGCCGCACCCGCCGTGCCGGGAGCGGGCTCGCTCACGATGCCGGCGGCTGCCGCCTCGCCCGCCGGTCCGGCCGCGACCGCCGCCACGCATGCGCCCGCCGCCTCGGACGGCGGCGGCGCCGTGCTCGTCGGGCACGGCTCGAGCGGTCCGGTCGCCACCCGACGGAAGCGCCACCCGTCCCCCGGCGGCGCACACGAGCACCTCGCCGCCCCCTCGGCTCCGGCGCCCGCCTCATCGCGCGGGCCGGCGCCTTCGGCCACCCGCCCGGCGGCGACCATCGTCGAGCGCCGGGTCCCGGTGATCGCGAAGCCGCCGATCCGCAAGCTCGCGAAGGACCTCGGTGTCGACCTCTCGCGGGTCGCTCCCACGGGTCCGATCGGCGATGTCACCCGCGACGACGTCATCCGCGAAGCGAGCCAGGTGAGCGTCTTCCGCAACATCGAGACGCCCGAGTGGCCGGCGGGACGCGAGGAGCGCATCCCCGTGAAGGGCGTGCGCAAGGCCATCGCCAACGCGATGGTGCAGAGCGCATACTCCGCGCCGCATGTGAGCGTCTTCGTCGACGTGGACGCGACCCGCACGATGGAGTACGTGAAGCGGCTGAAGGCGTCGACCGACTACGCGGGCGTGAAGGTCTCGCCCCTGCTCGTCATGGCGAAGGCGATGATCTGGGCGGTCCGGCGCAATCCCACGGTGAACGCGCAGTGGACCGACGAGGAGATCATCGTCAAGCACTACGTGAACCTCGGCGTTGCGGCGGCGACCCCCCGCGGGCTCATCGTGCCGAACGTGAAGGACGCGCAGTCGATGTCGATGGTCGAGCTCGCCACGGCGCTCGAGCAACTGACGCTGACGGCACGCGAAGGCAAGACGCAGCCGGCCGAGATGCAGGGCGGCACCATCACGATCACCAATATCGGCGTCTTCGGGATGGACACCGGCACGCCGATCCTGAACCCCGGCGAGGTCGCGATCGTGGCGCTCGGCACGATCAAGCAGAAGCCGTGGGTCGTCGACGGCGAGGTGCGGCCGCGCTTCGTCACGACGATCGGGGCCTCGTTCGATCACCGCGTGGTCGACGGCGATGTCGCCTCGCGATTCCTGGCGGATGTCGCATCGGTCATCGAGGAGCCGGCGCTCCTCCTCGAGTGACGCGACCCGAGCAAGGCGGCGCATCGCACCGCCGGGCGAGCGGGCGCCGGCCGCGACGACGGGTCAGAGCCGGATCTCGTAGATGACCGTGTCGTCGATGCGCGCCGACTCGATGAGCCCTGCCCGCTCGAGCGCACGGCGGGCGGGCAGGTTGGCGATCTCCGACTCGGCGCGCGCGATGGTCGCGCCGGCCGAACGCGCGAGTTCCAGCGTCTCGAGCACGGTGTGCACGGCGAGCCCTCGTCCGCGGACGGCGGGGACGAGCCCGAACGCGAACTCGATGACCCCGTCGGCGGTCGGCGGACCGAACAGGTTGACGCCCCCGATCGTCGCACCGTCGTCGGCGCGCCGCACGAGGTAGGGACCGAACGGCGCCGGGTCACCGATCTCGCGCGCTGCCCGCACGTACTCCGTGAGCAGCTCGGGCTCGTCGGTGAAGGCGTAGCCGCCCTCCCACCCCTCGTGCGGGTCGACCGCTCCGGAGAGCACGCGCTCGGCATCGCCGACGGTGAACGGGTGCAGCGTGATGGGGGCCGTCGTCGTATCCACGTGCCTCATGGTCCCACGAAGGTGCGACATGGGCCATTCGTGTCCACAGGATGACGGGGAATGTCAGCCGGCACGATCGGCGTTGCACTCGCTGCCGGGCATGAGGAGCTGGTTTTGACAATCATTATCAATAACGAGTATCGTCGTCACATGATCTCCCGAGTCACGTCCGCGTCCCGCCGCGCCCGTACCGCCTCCACCACGAGCGCCGTGGTGGTGGCCGGCGTGCTCGTGCTGGCATCGTGCGCGAGCCCCGCGGCATCCGACAGCGGATCCGGCGGGCCCCGCATCGTCGCCACGACCACGCAGGTCGGGGACTTCACCCGGGAGCTCATGGGCGACGATGCCGACGTCACCCAGCTGCTGACGCCCTCGCAGAGCGCGCACGGCTTCGATCCGTCCGCCGCGCAGCTCATGGCCCTCGGCGAGGCCGACGCACTCGTCGTGAACGGTGCCGGGCTCGAGTCCTGGCTCGACGACGCGGTGAGCTCCTCGGGCTTCGACGGCGTGCTCATCGACGCGAGCACCGGCATCGAGCTGTTCGGCACCGACGAGCACGACGAGCACGACGAGCATGACGCCGACGCGCATGATGACGAAGCCGCCGCCGCCGAGACCGAGGACTCGCACGACGAGCACGCCGACGAGCACGAGCACGGCGCCGGCAACCCGCACATCTGGACCGATCCCGAACTCGCCGAGCAGATGGTCGAGAACATCGCTCGCGGCCTCGCCGAGGTGCCCGGCATCGACACGGCGGCGCTCGAGTCGAACGAGGAGGCCTACCTCGCGGAGCTCGACGCGCTCGATTCCTGGATCGAGCAGAACGTCTCGACCGTCCCGGTCGAACAGCGCCTGCTCGTGACGAACCACGACGCCTTCACGTACTTCGTCGACGCGTACGACATCACCTTCGTCGGCAGCGTCATCCCGAGCTTCGACGACAACGCCGAGCCGAGCGCCGCCGAGATCGACGAACTCGTCGCGAAGATCCGCGCCACCGGCGTCCGGGCGGTCTTCTCGGAAGCCTCCATCTCTCCCGACGCGGCCGAGACGATCGCGCGCGAAGCCGAGGTGACGGTGTACTCAGGGGACGACGCGCTCTACGGTGATGCACTCGGCACATCGGGGTCGGACGGCGAGACCTACCTGGGCAGCCAGATCCACAACGCGCGGCTCATCCTCGAGTCCTGGGGCGTCGAGCCTTCCGCGCTCCCCGAGGTGCTGCAAGGATGACGGGATGACCGACATCCCCGTGCTCCGGCTCGACGGCGCCGCCTTCACCCACCCGGGCGGCGGGGGGATCAGCGGGCTCGACCTGTCGATCGCGCCGGGCGAGGCGGTCGCGGTCATCGGTCCGAACGGTGCCGGCAAGTCGACGCTCCTGAACGGGCTGCTCGGACTCGTTCCGCTGAGCGCGGGCACGATGCGCTTCGGATCACCGGTCACGGATGACCCGGCCGCAGGGGCATCACGAGCGCATGCTGCCCGCGGCATGATCGGCTTCCTGCCGCAGACCGCGGAGCTCGACCCCGACTTCCCCATCAGCCTCGAACAGGTCGTCATGCAGGGCCGATACCGTCGGCTCGGCCTGCTCCGCTGGCCCGGGCGCGCAGATCGCGCGGCCGCGCGCCGCGCCCTCGAGACGGTCGGGCTCACCGAGCTCGCGAAGCGCCGCTTCGGTGAGCTCTCGGGCGGGCAGCGACAGCGCGGACTGCTCGCCCGTGCCCTCGCCTCGGATCCCCGGCTCCTGCTGCTCGACGAACCGTTCAACGGCCTCGACCAGCAGAATCGCGATGCCCTGACCGACACGATCCGGAGCCTGAAGGGCGCCGGGGTCGCCGTACTCGTCTCGACGCACGATCTCGATCTCGCCAAGGTCGTCTGCGACGCCGTCCTGCTCGTGAACCGCACGCAGCTCGCCTTCGGCCCGGTCGACGAGGTGCTCACGCTCGGCAACGTGCAGGAGTGCTTCGACGGCGTCGAGGTGGAGCTCGACCATCACACGCTCGTCGTTCCCGGACACGAGGGCCATTGATGCCCCTCCGGGCATACCGCGCGCGCCGACTCGCGCGGCTGCGGGGCGGGGACCGCTCGTGAACGTCGGGGACGCGCTGTTCGGCGCGTTCGCGCTGCCGTTCATGGCCAGGGCGCTCATCGTGATGCTCGTGCTCGCCGTGGTCGCGGGGGTCGTCGGGGTGCTCGTCAACCTGCGGGGGCTCGAGTTCATCAGCGACGGGCTGACGCACGCGGTGTTCCCGGGACTCGCGGTCGGACTCGCCGTCGCCGGGAGCGCGGGTCTCGTTCCCGGGGCGTCGATCGCCGCACTGTCGGCGGCGATCGCGCTCACCTGGCTGCACCGCGCCGGGGTCACCGCGGATGCCGCCATCGCGATCGTGCTGACCGCGACGTTCAGTGTCGGCGTGATCGTGGTCTCCCGGAGCGACGACTACGCGGGCGAGCTCGAGGCGCTGCTCTTCGGGCGGGTGCTCACGATCCCGCCCTCCGAGGTGCTGCCGCTCGTGACGGTGTGCGCCGTCGCCCTCCTCGCGGTCGGCCTCACGCTCAAGCAGCAGGTCTATCGGGCCTTCGACGCCCGGAGCAGCCGCGCCTCCGGCGACCCGGCGTTCGTACTCGATCTCGTGCTCAACGGTGCGGTCGCGCTGGTGGTGGTCGCGGCGGCGAGCACGGTCGGCACGCTCCTCGTGCTCGCGCTGCTGATCGTCCCGGGCGCGGCGGCCCGCCTCATGACGCAGCGTCTGTGGCTGCTGTTCCCCGCCGCCGCGCTCTTCGCGGCGGGCGCTGCGTGGCTCGGCCTCGCGGGCGGTTTCGCCGCATCCGTCGGTGCCGGGCTCGACGTGCCCGCCGGGAGCACCATCGTGATGGCGTTCGTGCTCGCCTACGCGCTCGTGCTGCTCGCGCGGCTCGTCTCCGACGCCCGGCCGCCGTCGTGGCGCACTCGTCGATCGTCGCGTGCAGCGTCGCCGGCGGCGCGATCGTCGCACGGGCCGGCGCCCGCGCAGGGGATGCGGTGATGGGGTACTTCGAGCGAGCGATCGTGGCGGCCATCGTGATCGGGGCGGGCGCCGGCTTCGTCGGTGCGCTCGTCGTGCTGCGGCGGCGCACCTTCTTCGCGCAGGCGCTCACCCACGGCACCTACCCGGGTGCGGTCGCGGCGGCCGCGCTCGGCGTGAGCGTGCCGCTCGGTGCGGCCGCGGCATCCGTCGTGCTCGTCGGGATCATGGCGGGCATCGCGCGCGTTCGCCGGCAGGGGGCCCAGGTCGCCGCCGGCATCGTGCTCACGGGCGGGTTCGCCGCCGGTGCGCTCCTGCAGGCGGTGCTGCCGGGTGTGCCGGTGCGCGCGGAGTCGCTGCTCGTCGGCTCGATCCTCACGGTGAGCGACGGCGACATCGTGCTCGCGGCCTGCGTCGCGGCCGTCGCCGTCGCCCTCGTCGCCGTCTTCGGCAAGGAGATCGCGTTCTCGACCTTCGACCCCACGGGGTTCCGGGCGGCCGGGTACCGCGAATGGCCGGTCGAATTGCTCGTGCTCGCGCTCACCGCCGCGACCGTCGTGAGCGCGCTGCCCGCGGTCGGCGCCATCCTCGCCATCGCGCTCGTCGCCGCCCCGGCTGCCGCCGCCCGGCTCGTCGTGCCGACGTATCGCGGCATCCTGTTGGCGGCTCCCGTCATCGGTGCGGCATCCGGCGTCATCGGCGTGATCGCGTCGCGCGCGCTCACCGTGGCGGCCGGTCCGTCGATCGCGCTCGCGGCCACGGCCTTCTTCCTCCTCGCGCTGGGAATCTCCAAGCTGCGGGCAGTACCGTGGAATCGAGTCTCCATCCCCGTGGAGACCGCGGAGGACGCACGGATCGCATGAAACGCAACACCTGGCAGCGCGAAGCCGTTCGCGAAGCACTCGACGAGACCGAGGGCTTCATCAGTGCGCAGGCACTGCACTCGTCGCTGCACGCGAGCGGATCGCCCATCGGCCTCGCCACGGTCTACCGCGCCCTGGGCGACCTCGCGGCCAACGGCGAGGCGGATTCGCTGCAGTCGCCGGAGGGCGAGTCGCTCTATCGCGCCTGCACCACCGGCCATCACCACCACCTGATCTGCCGCAACTGCGGCCTCACCGTGGAGATCGCCGCCGACGAGGTGGAGACCTGGGCCAGGCGGGTGGCCGCGGAGCACGGGTTCACCGGGGCGGCGCACGTCGTCGACGTGTTCGGGCTGTGCGCCGACTGCACGCGGCTCGCCGCGTCCGAGGCGGGTCGGGCCTGAGGCGGAAGCCCAGCTCACCGCGGGATTCCGCTGCGCGGGTTTGAGAATCCCGCCGGTCACCCCTACGGTGGGACGCGGTCCTGCAAGACCGAACGCCCAGTCCGCGTCCACTCCCGCCCGATTTCCGGGTGAGTGGCCGTACGGTTCGGCGGCGTAGCGGACGGCCCGGATGGCCGGCCGCGACGAGGTTCCGATTCGCCCGCGACCACAGCACTGTCCCGGGCTTGATCTCGGCCTCCGATCCGCCGCCAACCCGGCCGTGACCCTACGAGCGCTCTGTCCCTCACCGCGTCCGCGCCCCGCGTGCCGTCGCGTCATCCAGCGCGCTCCGGAGCCCCCACCATGTCCGCAACCCCTGCCCTCGAGGTGCGACACCTCACCAAATTCTTCGGCCGCCGACCAGCGGAGGCCTTCGACCGCCTGCAAGCGGGCGCCACGCGCGAGGAACTCGCGCCGCTCGGAACCGCGGCGGTGATCGACGCCGAGTTCTCGGTGCAGCCCGGCGAGATCTTCGTCGTGATGGGCCTGTCGGGCTCCGGCAAGTCCACCCTCATCCGAATGCTCAACGGCCTGCTCGAGCCGACCGGCGGAGAGGTCACCGTGATGGGGGAGCGCATCACCGACATCCCGCCGAAGCGACTGCGAGCGGTCCGCCGCGACCGGATCTCGATGGTCTTCCAGCACTTCGCGCTCCTTCCGCACCGCACCGTGCTCGACAACGCCGCATACGCCCTCGAGATCCAGGGGGTGCCCGCTGCGGAACGCCGGGCCAAGGCCGCCGCGGTGCTCGATCGCGTCGGCCTCGCCGGATGGGGCGACAAGCTGCCGTCGGAGCTCTCCGGCGGGATGCAGCAGCGCGTGGGCCTCGCTCGCGCCCTCGCGGCGGACACCGACATCCTGCTCATGGACGAGGCGTTCTCCGCCCTCGACCCGCTCATCCGCCGCGAGATGCAGGTGCAGCTCGTCGAGCTCCAGCAGGAACTGGGCAAGACGATCGTCTTCATCACCCACGATCTGAATGAGGCGATGTTCCTCGGCGATCGCATCGCCGTCATGCGCGACGGGCGCATCGTGCAGCTCGGCACGGCGGAGGAGATCCTCACCGACCCCGCCGACGACTACGTGGCCCAATTCGTGCAGGACGTCGATCGCGCCCGCGTGCTCACCGCCGGGAACGTCATGGAGGCCCCGCGTTCCGTCGTCTCGGCGTCGGCCGGTCCCCGGGCGGCCCTCCGCACGATGCGCGACCTGCAGACGTCGATGGCGTTCGTCGTGGCATCCGGCCGTCGCCTGCTCGGCGTCGTGCAGGACCGGGACGTGCTGCGGCTCGTCCGTCGCGGCGACGCGTCCCTCGATTCGGCGATCCGCGACGACTATGCCGCGGTCGGCCCCGACGAGCACCTCTCCGAACTCTTCGAGAGCTCGGTCGAGAGCCAGCTGCCGCTCGCGGTGGTGGATGAGCGCGGCCGGCTCCTCGGTGCGGTTCCCCGGGTGACGCTGCTGGCCGCCCTCGGCAACGTGAGCGGCACCACGGGTGAGCTCGCGCTCATCGACCCGCCGGCCACGGTGCCCGTCGATGTCATCACGGCGACGCTGCGGGAGACCGCGGCGGATGCGCCCGTCGAGGTACCCGTTCCGGAACTCACCGAGCCGGAGCCGTCGGTCGACGCCGTGGCGACGCGGGAGGGGAGCCGAGCATGAACGAGCTGTTCCGCCTCCCGCTCGGCGAGATCGCCGAGGCCGCCATCGACGTGCTGACCGATGCGCTCGCGGGGTTCTTCGGACTGATCCGCGCCGTCTTCGACGGTCTGTACGAGGGCGTCGACGCCGCGCTCTCGTCTCCTCCGACGTGGGTCGTGATCCTCGTGCTCGCGGCGATCGCGTGGTACGCGAAGGGCTGGAAGCTCGCCCTGGGCACGGCGGCGGGCCTGCTCGTGATCGTCGGCGTCGCGCAGTGGGACAACGCCATGGACACGCTCGCCCTCGTGCTCGTCTCGAGCCTCATCGCCGTGCTCGTCTCGATTCCGCTCGGAGTGCTCGCCGCCCGCAGCGACGTCGCCTCGAAGGTGATCCGGCCGATCCTCGACTTCATGCAGACCATGCCCGCATTCGTGTACCTGATCCCGGCGCTCATCCTGTTCCGCGTCGGTGTCGTCCCCGGCATCGTGGCGACCATCGTCTTCGCGATGGCCCCCGGCGTGCGCCTGACCGAGCTCGGCATCCGCGGCGTGGATCGCGAGGTGGTCGAGGCGGGCCATGCGTTCGGCGCCTCGCCGTGGCGGATCCTGCGGCAGATCCAGCTCCCGCTCGCCTGGCCGAGCATCATGGCGGGCGTCAACCAGGTCATCATGCTCTCGCTCTCGATGGTCGTCATCGCCGGCATGGTCGGCGCCGGCGGCCTCGGCGGTCAGGTCGTGCAGTCCCTGACCCGCATCGACGTGGGCCTCGGATTCGAGGCGGGCCTTTCGGTGGTCGCGCTCGCCATCATCCTGGACCGCATTACGGGCGGCTTCGGCGCCGGGCGGCGCACCATCACGCGCCGGAAACCGGCTCAGCCGGTGTCGACGGATGCGTCGGATCCGGGCGTCCGTCGGACCGTTCCGGCCGCCTGAGCTGTCTGCGGGCACGCGGTGTCCGCACCCCCAACCTCCCCTGCACGGATTCGTGCGGGGGATCCCCAACACCCGTGACCCAGCACACGGGAGGAAAGGAACACCATGAAGAAGCGCCACCTGCTCTCCTCCATCGCCCTCGGAAGCGCCGCCGCGCTCGCCATGGGCGGCTGCGCCTCGAGCGCCGAGGCCGAGACGCTCGAGAACGGCGACCGCAAGGACCTCACGATCGCCGTCTTCAACGGATGGGATGAAGGCATCGCCGCGAGTGAGCTGTGGAAGGCCCTGCTCGAGAAGCAGGGGTACTCGGTGGAACTCGAGTACGCCGATCCCGCCCCGGTCTACTCGGGCCTCACCAGCGGCGACTACGACGTGACGCTCGACACCTGGCTGCCGATCACGCACGCGGACTACATCGACGAGTACGGCGACGAGCTCGTCGACCTCGGCGCCTGGAACGAGGACGCCAAGCTCACCATCGCGGTGAACGAGGATGCCCCCGTCGACACGCTCGCCGAGCTCGCCGCGAACGCGGAGGCCTTCGGCAACCGGCTCATCGGCATCGAGCCCGGCTCGGGCCTGAGTCGCGTCACGATCGAGAACGTCATCCCGACGTACGGTCTCGAGGACATGGAGTACCTCACGTCGTCGACCCCCGCCATGCTCTCCGAGCTCACCGCCGCCACCGAGGCGGGCGAGAACATCGCCGTCACCCTGTGGCGCCCCCACTGGGCCTACGACGCGTTCCCCATCAAGGACCTCGAGGATCCTGAGGGCACGCTGGGCGATGCCGAGGGCATCCACGCCTTCGGCGGTGCGGGCTTCGAGGAGGACTTCCCGACTCTCGCCGGCTGGCTGAAGGACTTCTCGATGAACTCGGAGCTGCTCTACTCCCTCGAGAACGCCATGTTCAACGAGAACGACTCCGCCGACCACGGCCCCGTGGTCGAGGAGTGGATCTCCGAGAACCAGGAGTGGGCGGACTCGCTCACCGAGTAGCCGGCGACGGACCGGAGGGCGAGCGGATGCGGCATCCGCTCGCCCTTTCGTCGTCGGCGCCGGGGTCTGGTAAGCTGGTCGTTTGGCTGGGCACTTCCACTGCTCAGACCGCGACACTCCCCTCGAGCAACGCGAGCAATCGCGGCCCTTCGTGCGGGATCGTCAGCAGACAAGAGACCTTGGGA
>JAPSJU010000270.1 GCA_031178025.1 Agromyces sp.
GCTCGCGCTGAAGAGCGGGAACGCGGTCGTGCTCCGCGGCGGCACGGCGGCGGAGCAGACGAATCAGGTGCTCGTCGAAGTGCTCCGGGATGCACTCGAGGGCGCCGGCCTGCCGGGCGACGCGGTGCAGACCGTCGACGACTTCGGCCGCGCCGGGGCCCGTCACCTGATGCAGGCGCGCGAGTACGTCGACGTGCTCATCCCACGCGGCAGTGCCGGGCTCATCCGCGCGGTCGTCGACGAGGCGACGGTTCCCGTCATCGAGACGGGTGCCGGCGTCGTGCACATGTACCTGGACGCGAGCGCCCGCGAGGACTGGGCGGTGGAGCTGGTGCACAACGCGAAGGTGCAACGGCCGAGCGTGTGCAACGCCCTCGAGACGTTGCTCGTGCATCGCGAGGCGGCCGAACGCCTGCTGCCGTCGGTGCTCGCTCGGCTCGAGGCATCCGGCGTCACGATCCACGCCGACGCCCGCGTGCGCGAACTGCGGCCCGATGCGCTCCCGGTCACGGACGAGGACTGGGCGACCGAGCACATGAGCCTCGATCTCTCGGTCGGGGTGGTGGACTCCATCGACGACGCGCTCGCGCACATCCGCCGGTTCTCGACGAAGCACACCGAGTCCATCGTGACGAACGACCTCGGCAATGCCGAGCGCTTCCTGAACGAGGTGGATGCCGCGGCCGTCATGGTGAACGCCTCGACGAGGTTCACCGACGGCTCGGAGTTCGGGTTCGGTGCCGAAGTCGGCATCTCCACCCAGAAGCTGCATGCCCGCGGACCCATGGGTCTTCCCGAGCTCACGAGCACCAAGTGGATCGTGCGCGGGGCCGGGCACGTGCGCACCTGACCTCGCTAGACTGTCTCGAGCAACACCCGCAGGAATCGAAGGGAACGGCGAATGAGCCTCACGACCGCAGTGCTGACCGGCACGGTGCTGACCGAGACGGTCCACGCGAGAGAGCTTCCGATGGAGCCGTTCCTGTACGGCGTGGTCGCGATCATCGTCTTCGCGGCGCTCGGTTTCGTGACGGCCTCGTACCGCGACGTCGCGAACCGCCACCGCGCGAAGGCCGCGGCCTACGCGGCCCGTCACACCGGAGGCGAGCACGGCGGCCACTGAGCGGGCATGCGCGTGGTGACGAGCGATTCACGCCGGCGTCGGGTCGGCGTGATGGGCGGCACGTTCGACCCGATCCACCACGGTCACCTCGTCGCCGCCAGCGAAGTGGCCCAGTCCCACGGTCTCGACGAGGTCATCTTCGTGCCGACCGGACAGCCGAGCTACAAGACCGTCGTCACGCCTGCGGAGCACCGGTATCTCATGACCGTCATCGCGACGGCGTCGAACCCGTCGTTCACGGTCAGCCGTGTCGACATCGACCGGCCGAAGCTGACGTTCACGATCGACACGCTCCGCGACATCCGCGCGCAGCGGCCCGACGCCGACCTCTACTTCATCACGGGTGCGGACGCCATCGCGCAGATCCTCTCGTGGAAGGACGTCGGGGAGCTCTGGGAGCTCGCGCATTTCGTGGCTGTGAGTCGACCGGGACATGTGCTGTCCGTTTCGGGTTTGCCGGAGCAGGACGTAAGCTTGTTGGAGGTTCCGGCACTTGCGATCTCGTCGACCGACTGCCGGGACAGGGTGCGCCGGGGCTTCCCGGTGTGGTACTTGGTGCCCGATGGGGTCGTCCAGTACATCTCCAAGCACCATCTCTATCGGAGTGTCGAATGACGTCGTCGCAGGATCCGCCGCTGACGCGCCGGGAGGCGCGCGAGCGCGAACGCCTGCTGCGCGAGCAGCAGGGAGCATCCGCGACCCCTGACGCGGCCGCCCGCACAGGCTCGAACCCGCCGCAGCCGGCACCGCCGGCACGGCCCGTCGACGAACCGGCGCCGGTCATCCAGCCGCCCCCATATGCCGCGCGGCAGCCGGAGCCGATCTCCTCATTCCCCTCGACGCCGGTGCGGGGCGATGCATCCGGGCCACGGCAGCACACCATCGTTCCGCCCATGTCGTTCGATCGCGGGGCGGGCCGAGGCGCCGACGCGAATGACGATGCTCCCGAGCGCACGCTGACCCGTCGCGAACTCCGCGCGATGCTCGACGCGAACGCCGTCGAGCTCGACGACATCGACGCGGACGACGAGGCCGTCGCCGCTGAGGACACCGCCGCCGACTCCGGGCGGTCGCCGCAGCCCCTCGGGGTTCGCGCTGCGGCTCCGCATCAGGTGTCGGACGCCGCCATCGCCGACGAGGCGATCGCGGCGCCCAAGCCCGTGGGGCACTGGACGGCGCAGTTGAACACTCCCGTCGATGGCGCCGAACCGTTCGACCAGCTGCTCTCGCGTGGTGGCGTCAGCCACGGCGTCCCCACCACGACGAATGCGCTCATCCTGCCCACCCTTCCCGACCACGGTCCCATGGGGGATTCGTTCGCGAAGAGCGGCGAGGTGATCGTGACGGGATCGGTCGACCTGCCGCGCAGCTACGGGGCGACCGGGTTCCACCCCAGCCAGATCGACTCCTCCGAGGTCGATCGCCTCTTCGACCAGGTCGAAGACGGCGCCGCCGTCGGAGCTCCCGTGTCCGCGACTCGTGCCATCAGCACGCAGAGCGCCGCACGCGCCATGATGGCGCCGCCCAAGAAGGAGGGCATGAACGCTCCGCTCGTGCTCGCCGTGACCGCCGGCGTGCTCGCGCTCGGCGTGGTCGCCACCCTCGTCATCGGAGCGGTGGCCGGCCTCTTCTGAGCGCCGCGTCGATCGTCTCCATCATCCGGAAGTGAGCGCATGACCGCATCCGACCAGGCACTCGACTCGCTCGCCATCGCGGCGCGAGCCGCAGACTCGAAGGGCGGCGAGGATCTCGTCGCCCTCGACGTCTCCGAACCCCTGCCGTTCGTCGACGTCTTCCTCCTCGTCACCGGCACCTCAGAGCGCAACGTCGTCGCCATCGCCGACGAGGTGGAGGACACGCTGCGCGACTCCGGCGTGAAGACGCTGCGTCGCGAGGGTCACGCCGCAGGTCGCTGGATCCTCCTGGACTTCGGTGATCTCGTCGTCCACGTCTTCCACCGCGAGGAGCGCCTGTACTACGGCCTCGAGCGACTCTGGCTCGACTGCCCGGTCGTTCCCGTGGCGCCGTTGCTCGCCACCGGGAGCTGAGCGGCCGACACCTCCGCGTTCCCCTTGCTCGATTTCATCGCACGGCGCGGGCTGGTGTAAGCTCGAGACGTTGCCCCGCAGGGGGCGAACGGGTCTGTGGCGCAGCTGGTAGCGCACCTGCATGGCATGCAGGGGGTCAGGGGTTCGAGTCCCCTCAGATCCACCAA
>JAPSJU010000271.1 GCA_031178025.1 Agromyces sp.
ACCGCCGTCACTCGGCTTCGGTGAGCGCGATGAGCTGCCGGATCGTCTCGGTGAGCCGCTCATCGGCCTCGCCGTAGGCCGCCAGATCGCCCGCGGTGAGCGCTGCCTGCTTCTCCTCGAGCAGCTGCGCGGCTTCCTCGAGCAGGGCCTGCATCTCGGTCGGCGTTTCCGTGCTGGGCGGCTCCTCGCCGTCTGCCGGCGGAGCGGTCGGCTCCGCGTTCGGGTCCACCTCGTTGTCGCCCGCCTCGGCGCCGGAATCGCCGCCGAAGAGCACGTCGAGCGCAGCGTCGAGGGTGTCCTCGAAGGCGATCTGGTCGCCGAACGCGACGAGCACCTTCTGCAGCAACGGATAGCTCGTGTTGCCGGTCGACTTCACGTAGACCGGCTGCACGTAGAGCAGGCCGCCTCCGACCGGCACGGTGAGCAGGTTGCCGTTGATCACCTCGGACTGGCCCTGCTTCAGGATGTTCAGCGCGGCGGAGATGCTCGGATCGCCGTTGAACTGGTTCTGCACCTGGCCCGGCCCCGGCACGTTGTCGTCCTCCGGCAGGGTGAGCAGGCGGAGGGTGCCGTAGTCCTCCGCGCGTTCGCCATCCCTCGAGCCGGCATCCGAGTCCACCGCCAGGTATCCGCGCAGCACGTTCCGGCTCTGCTCGCCTCGCGCCTCGGGGATGAAGGTCGAGTACAGCGAGTAGGAGGGGGCATCCTGGCCCGGCATCTGCATCGTCAGGTAGTAGGGGGGCTGCAGGAGCGTGGTACCCGCGCCGGCCGTCGGACTGTTGGGCGTCGTCCAGGCATCCTCGCGCGAGTAGAACGAGGTGGGATCGGTGACGTGGTAGCGCCCCAGCACCGCACGCTGCATCTTGAAGAGGTCGGCCGGATAGCGCACGTGGCTGAGGAGTTCGCCCGACATCTCGCTCATCGGCTCGAGCGTCGACGGGAAGATCTTCTGCCACGTCTTCAGGATGGGGTCCTCCTCATCCCACGCGTAGAGGGTGACCGTGCCGTCGTACGCGTCGACCGTGGCCTTCACCGAATTGCGGATGTAGTTCACCTCGTCGAAGGGCAGCGACTGGGGAAGCCCCTCGCTGTCGGCGATCGCCTCGCTCATGCTGACCTTGTTCGAATACGGGTACTGGTCGCTCAGCGTGTAGCCGTCGACGATCCAGACGATGCGGTCGTCGACGACCGACGGATACGTGTCGGTGTCGAGCGTCAGGTAGGGCGCGACCTTCTTCACGCGCTCGACCGGATGACGGTCGTAGAGGATCTGCGACTCGTCGTTGACGGCCTCGGAGAGGAAGATCTGCTCCGACTGGAACTTCAGCGCGTAGACGAGCTTGGTGAAGACGTTGTCGAGCTTCGGCCCGCCATCACCCTCGAAGGTCGTCCTCGTCTCGCGCTCGTTCTCGCCGCCGGCCGGGTAGTCGAGCTCGACCGGGTCGGCACCCTCAGGCGCGCCCACGATGGAGTAGTCGGGTGACGTCTCGCCGAAGTAGACCCGCGGCTGGAAGTCACCGAGGGCGCCCGCGGACGGGATGCCGGACTGCAGGAACACCGGCTGGCCATCGACCGAGCGCTGATTCCCCGCCGCGGCGACGAGCCCGTACCCGTGCGTGTAGGCGATGTGCGAGTTGAACCAGGTCTCGGCATCGCCGAGGCCCTCGAGGGCGAGGTCGCGCACCGCCACCACGGTGTCCTGCGTCGTCCCGTCGATCTCGTAGCGGTCGACGTCGAGTGCTTCGGGGAACTGGTAGTACTGCCGGAACTGCTCGAGCTGCTGGAACGCCGGGCTGATCACGAGCGGGTCCATCAAGCGGATGTTCGCGGTGGTCTCCGCGTCCGCTCGAAGTGCTCCGGGCTCCGCATCCGTCTCGGCGTTGAAGGGGATGGTCTCGATATCGGCGACACCGTATGCGTCCCGGGTGAGGTCGATGCTGCGTTCGATGTACGGCGCTTCGAGCGAGCGGGCGCTCGGGTCGACCTGGAACCTCTGGACGACCCAGGGGTAGAGGGATCCGATGATGAGGCTGGAGACGATGAGCAGCGCCGTGCCGACGAGCGGCAGCCGCCAGCGGCCGATCGCGGCGGTGATGAAGAACAGCACGGCGACGACGGCGGCGATCGCCGCGAGGATGCCACGACCGGGGATGACGGCGTTCACGTCGGTGTATGCCGCACCCGTGATCAGCGAGCCGGTCTCGCTGACGGTCGCGTACTGGTCGAACCAGATGCTCACGGCCTGCAGCAGGAGGTAGACGCCCGCGGTCACCGAGATCTGGATGCGGGCGGACTTCGAGATGACGACCTCGCGGCCGCTCACCCGCATCGATCCGTAGAGGTAGTTCGTCGCGATGACGAGCAGGAGCGAGAGCAGCACGACGGCCGATGCGAAGCCCACGATCGAGCGGTAGAACGGCAGCTCGAAGACGAAGAACGCGATGTCGAAGCCGAACTGCGGGTCGTTCGTGCCGAAGGGCGTGCGGTTCAGCCATGTGAGCGAAAGCTCCCAGCGACTCGAGGCCGAGACGCCGGCGAACACGCCGAGCACGGTCGGGACGCCGTACATCGCCAGCCGGCGCAGCGGCTCGAACACCTCCTGGTACCGATCGAGCTGCGAATTGAGCTTCGCGTAGACCGGCCGGGTGCGATAGGCGATCTGGATGGACGCCCAGACGGGCACCGCCATCGCCACGAATCCGATCAGGAAGAGCACGATGCGCGCGATCCACTCCGTGGTGAGCACGCCGAGGTAGCCGAGCTGGTCGAACCAGAGCACGTCGGCGTACAGGCCCACGAAGATGAAGAAGGCGATGACGAGCGCAGCCACCACCCCGATCGTCACGGCGAACGGCGCACGGCGCCGCGGAATCCTCGGTTCTTGGGTCTGTGCTGACACTCTCGGCCTCTTGTTCGGTCGCTGTGTGATCGAGACTCCATCCTAGGGTCGCGATCCTTGGAAAGGGCTGCTTAGGGCGCGGGGCAGGAGGCGAACTGGGACGTGTCGTCACCTGTTCCGATCGCCTCCACGATGGCACGCGCCTCGTCGAGCGTGGCGACCGCGAACACCTCGATGCCGTCGGGGACATGCCCCGTGACCTCGTCGCAGTTCGACTCCGGAGCGAGGAACCACTCGGCACCCGCGCCGTCGGCGCCCCAGAGCTTCTGCCGGATGCCTCCGATTCCGCCGACCGCTCCCGCGGCGTCGATCGTGCCCGTGCCCGCGATGACCTCACCTCCCGTCATGCCGCCGGGCGTGAGCTTGTCGACGATGCCGAGTGCGAACATCATGCCCGCACTCGGACCCCCGACGTTGTCGAGCTGCAACTCGAC
>JAPSJU010000272.1 GCA_031178025.1 Agromyces sp.
AGGCCCTGCGCGACCTGCACGACGCGGGCACCGACATCATCACCGTCACGCAGTACCTCCGGCCGAGCCCACGCCATCTCCCCGTCGCCCGATGGGTCCGCCCGGACGAGTTCGTCGAGATCAAGGCGGAGGCGGAGGAGATCGGATTCCTCGGCGTGCTCGCCGGTCCGCTCGTACGCTCGTCGTATCGCGCCGGCCGACTCTGGGCGCAGTCGATGCGGGCGAAGGGCCGGACCCTGCCCGCCTCACTCGCCCACCTCGCGGACACCTCGGCGGGGTTCGCGCAAGCCGTCGGCTGACGCATCAGCGGGTCGCCTCCGCCCACCGCGCACACCGGTCCGAAGCGGCCGCCGCCGCCGGTATCCTTGTGACCATGGCACGTACCAAGGACACGTCGTCCGCTCCGAAGGAGCCCGGCCGCATGAAGCAGATGTGGCAGGTCTTCCAGATGACTCGCCGCTACGACTCGAGTGCGCAGTGGCTCATGCTCCTCGGCTTCCTCGGCCCCATCCTCGTCGGTCTCGCGCTCGCGCTCTGGCTCGGCGAGGGCAACGGCTTCACGATCGCCCTGTGGATCGTCTCCGGTGTGCTCGCGGGCGTGCTCATCGCGCTCGTGATCCTCGGTCGGCGCGCCGAGCGCGCTGCGTACTCGCAGATCGACGGCCAGCCGGGAGCAGTCGGCGCAGTCCTGCGCAGCGGCCTGCGCGGTGGCTGGGTCGGCAACGAGATGCCGGTCGCCGTGAACGGCAAGACGCAGGACGCCGTCTATCGGGCCGTCGGACGCGGTGGCGTCGCGCTCATCAGCGAGGGGCCGACCAGCCGCACGAAGCGCATGCTCGACGACGAGCAGCGCAAGGTCGCGCGTGTGCTGCCGAACGTGCCGATCACCCTGATCTCGGTCGGTCACGAGGAGGGTTCGGTCGAGCTGCACCGACTCCCCAGGACGCTTCGCAAGACCAAGCGCACCCTCACGAAGCCCGAAGTGCTCGCGGTGTCGAACCGCCTCAACTCCCTGCAGTCCGCCCTGCCCATCCCGAAGGGCATCGACCCCATGAAGGCACGCCCGCAGCGCGGCAAGATGCGCTGACGTCGATCGCGTCGTGCGGCATCCGTCGATCGGCGGATGCCGCTTCGCGTTTCAGGAGCGGATGAGCACCGTGCCCGCGACCTTGTCGTGGAAGCCGCGCTGGTCCGAGTCCCACACGAGCGCCGGTATGACGATCACGAGCAGCAGCGTGCGCACGACCGGGCGCCAGAGGCCGACCCAGCCGCCTGCGAGGGGCACGACGCGCATGCCGGCCAGCCGGTGACCGACGCTGCCGCCGATCGTCGGGATGAAGACGATCTGCATGAGGGCGAAGATCGCGAGCGTGAGCCATGAGTGCAGCTGAGAACTGTACGGCGCGAAGAGCAGGGCGATGAGCAACGCCGCCGCCCAGTCGATCGCGATCGCGGCGAGACGACGGCCGACACGGCCGACCGAGCCGGGACCGGTGTCCGGGAGGCCGAGTCGCTCCCCCGGCCATCGGCTGGGTTCGAGCTCGCCGAAGGTACGGGGATCGGTGTCAGGCACCCGTCGAGTCTAGCCAGCGAGTCACGGCGTAACACGCCGGAAACATTCGCGTCATGGCAGGGAAACCGCGAGTCGATAACGTCGCTGTCGGCTGTGCACGTCCGTCCGGTCCCACCCCGCCCTCTTGGAGATTCCGTCACATGTTCAGTGATTCGTCTGAAGTGCTCACGTTCATCAAGGAGACGGATGTCAAGTTCCTCGACATCCGCTTCACCGACCTCCCGGGTGTGCAGCAGCACTTCAATATCCCGGCGTCGACCGTCGACGAGGAGTTCTTCACGGTCGGCCAGCTCTTCGACGGCTCGTCGATCCGCGGGTTCGCGTCGATCCACGAATCGGACATGCAGCTGATCCCGGATGTCTCGACGGCCTACGTCGACCCCTTCCGCGCCGAGCGCACGCTCGTCATGGTCTTCGACATCTACAACCCCCGCAACGGCGAGATCTACGCGAAGGACCCCCGCCAGGTGGCGAAGAAGGCCGAGAAGTACCTCGCCTCGACCGGGATCGCCGACACCGCGTTCTTCGCTCCCGAGGCGGAGTTCTACATCTTCGACGACGTGCGGTACGAGGTGAAGCAGAACGCGAGCTTCTACTCGGTCGACTCCGAGGAGGGCGCCTGGAACTCCGGCCGCGTCGAAGAGGGCGGCAACCTCGGCAACAAGACGCCCTACAAGGGCGGCTACTTCCCCGTCTCCCCCGTCGACAAGCAGGCCGACCTGCGTGACGACATCTCGCTGAAGCTCATCGACGCGGGACTCATCCTCGAGCGCGCGCACCACGAGGTGGGCACCGGCGGCCAGGCCGAGATCAACTACCGCTTCGACACGATGGTGCACGCGGCCGACGACATCCTCAAGTTCAAGTACATCGTCAAGAACACCGCCGACCAGTGGGGCAAGACGGCGACGTTCATGCCGAAGCCGCTCTTCGGCGACAACGGATCCGGCATGCACACGCACCAGTCGCTCTGGAACGAGGGCAAGCCGCTGTTCTACGACGAGGCCGGATACGGCGGACTCTCGGACCTCGCGCGCTGGTACATCGGCGGCCTGCTGAAGCACGCACCCGCGGTGCTGGCCTTCACCAACCCGACGGTCAACTCGTACCACCGCCTCGTTCCCGGCTTCGAGGCTCCCGTGAACCTCGTCTACTCGGCCGGCAACCGCTCCGCCTCGATCCGCATCCCCATCACGGGCACCAACCCGAAGGCCAAGCGCATCGAGTTCCGCGCGCCGGACGCCTCGGGCAACCCGTACCTGGCCTTCGCAGCGCAGCTCATGGCCGGCCTCGACGGCATCAGGAACCGCATCGAGCCGCACGAGCCGGTCGACAAGGACCTCTACGAGCTGCCGCCCGAGGAGGCCAAGTCGATTCCCCAGGTGCCGGGCTCGCTCGGCGAGGCCCTCGCGGCCCTCGAAGCCGATCACGACTTCCTCCTCGAGGGTGGCGTGTTCACGAAGGAGCTCATCGAGACCTGGATCGACTACAAGCGCGAGAAGGAGCTGAAGCCGCTGGCCCAGCGTCCGCACCCGTTCGAGTTCGAGCTGTACTACGGCGTCTGATCCGACCCCGGATACTCGAAGGGCCCGCACCGCGCACGCGGTGCGGGCCCTTTCGCCATGCCCGACCTCAACTCGTCGACGGTTCCCGACGGGGTTCGACGCCGTAGAACCCTCGCTCGAACACCGCGCGAGCGCGACGGGTGACCTGCAGGTAGTCGCCTTCGAGACGCGTGGCCGAGCCCGGAGGGTACC
>JAPSJU010000273.1 GCA_031178025.1 Agromyces sp.
GCGGCCGTGGCCCTCGGCGTCGACGTGCGCGACTGCGTCGCGATCGAGGACTCTCCCGCCGGGTTGACGTCCGCATGGTCGGCAGGGGCGGTCGCGATCGGCGTGCCGAACATCGTGTCGCTCGACGAGGCGCCCGCACACGTGCTGTGGCCCACCCTCGCGGGCCGCACGGTCGCAGACGTCGCGGCGCTCATCGCGGCCAGGGAGGCGAGCGCATGACCGAGAGCCGTGGCGAGCGGAGCGGGCCCTTCCGGGTCGGCGACCGCGTGCAGCTGACCGGACCGAAGGGGCGGATGCACACCATCACCCTCGAGCCCGGAAAGCTCTTCCATTCCCACAAGGGCCCGATCGCCCACGATGAACTGATCGGGCTCCCTGACGGCTCCGTGGTGACGAACCAGGTCGGCATCGAGTACCTGGCGCTCCGGCCGCTGCTGAGCGACTTCGTCATGTCGATGCCCCGGGGCGCCGCGATCGTCTACCCGAAGGACGCCGCCCAGATCCTCGCCCAGGCGGACATCTTCCCCGGCGCGACGGTCGTCGAGGCCGGCGTCGGCTCCGGTGCGCTCTCGCTCTGGCTGCTGCGCGCCATCGGCCCTGCAGGCCGGCTCCTCTCCTTCGAGCGGCGGCAGGATTTCGCGGATGTGGCGCGCGGCAACGTCGCGACCTTCCACGGCGCCGATCCCGAGAACTGGTCGGTGACGCTCGGCGACCTGGCCGAGGCGCTGCCCGATGCCGCGCCGGACGCATCCGTCGACCGCGTCGTGCTCGACATGCTGGCGCCGTGGGAGTGCATCGAGGTCGTGTCGACCGCGCTGAAGCCCGGCGGCGTGCTGCTCTGCTACATCGCGACGGTGACGCAGCTCTCGCGGGTGGCCGAGGCGATCCGGGCCACGGGACAGTACACCGAGCCGGCGTCGTCCGAGACGATGGTGCGCGGCTGGCATGTACAGGGCCTCGCCGTCCGGCCCGACCACCGCATGATCGCGCACACGGGCTTCCTGCTCACGGCCCGGCGGCTCGCGCCGGGCACGGTGCTGCCCGAGCTCAAGCGACGCCCGTCGAAGACGGAGTTCAGCGACGAGGACGTCGAGATCTGGACGCCGGGGGCGCTGGGGGAGCGCACGGTCAGCGACAAGGCGCTGCGCAAGCGGGTGCGGGCAGCGGATGCCGCGGCCGAGCGATCCCGCGCCGGCGAGGCCGGCGATGACGACGCACCCGCACCTGCCCCTGCGTCCGCTCCCGAGCCGTCCGACGCGGAGCCGCCCACCAATGGCGGGTAGGCTTTCACCGCCCCTCAGCGACCCATCGAAGAATCGAGGATCAGTGCGCTCGTCATTCGCGCTCATCGCCACGGCCGGTCTCGTCGCCGTGGCCCTGTCCGGCTGCGCTTCGGCGCCTGTCCCCGAGGCGACATCGGGGCGGTCCTCCGACGCGGTGAAGGTCAGCGGCGAGTTCGGCAGCGAGCCGCGCGTCGAGTTCCCGACGCCCCTCGCGCCCGACGAGACCCAGTGCGCCGAGGTCATCCCCGGCGAGGGCGAGTTCCTCCAGGAGGGGCAGTTCGTGCTGCTCGGTGCGGCCCTGTTCAACGGGACGACGGGGGAGGAGGTGCAGGTCGTCGGCTACGACGACAACGCGGCGCCCCTCGCGCTGGGCGGGGAGACGCCGATCGCCTTCACCAAGGGGCTGACGTGCGCTCGCGAGGGCTCGCGCGTGGTGGTCGTGGCGCCGTCGGAGGAGACGATCCGTCCGTCCCAGGACCCCGAGGGTGCAGCGGGCGGCGACAGCCTCGTCGCCGTGTTCGACGTGCAGCGCGCGTTCCCCGCGCGGGCCGAGGGGACGCCGCAGCTGTCGCGCGACGGGTTCCCCGCAGTCGTGCTCGCACCCGACGGCCGCCCGGGCATCACCGTGCCCAAGACGGACCCGCCGACCGACGAGACCTCCGAGGTCGAGGTGCTCAAGCGCGGCAACGGCGCGAAGGTCGAGGACGGCGACACGGTCGTGGTGCACTACACGGGGGTCACCTGGTCGGACGGCGAGATGTTCGACTCGAGCTGGGAGAGCGGCACGCCCGCCACCTTCACGGTCGGCGACACGGAAGAGGCTCAGGTGATTCCGGGATTCTCCTCGGCGATCGTCGGCCAGACGGTCGGCTCGCAGGTCGGCGTGATCGTGCCGCCCGCCGAGGGGTACGGGGACCAGGCCACCGGGGCCATTCCCGCGAACGCGACGCTGTTCTTCGTCATCGACATCCTGGGCGTGATCTGATCCGCTGCCGTCGGCCGAGGGTCGCCCGCGGTTCAGTATGATCGCTCGTGTGGCGCGCACGGGGGAGTCGAGGATTCCGGTCGAGGACCGGCTCTTCAGCCTCGTACTCGCGCTGCTGGCGACCGAGACGGGTCTGCTGAAATCGGAGATCCTCTCCTCGGTGCGCGGCTACGCGGAGCGGTACGATCCCGCCGGGCAGAACGCGAACCTCGAGCGCCAGTTCGAACGCGACAAGGACGACATCCGCGAGCTCGGCATCCCGCTCGAGACGGTGGAGTCGCCCGATCGGCCAGGCGACAACCAGGCGCTGCGCTATCGCATCCCGAAGGGCCAGTACGACCTGCCAGACGAGGTGCGCTTCACGCCCGACGAGTTCGCGTTGCTCGGCCTCGCGGCCGAGGTCTGGCGTGAGGCGTCCCTCTCGGCCGACTCGCAACGCGCGCTGACGAAGCTGCGGTCCTTCGGGGTCGAACCGCACGAGCCCGTCATCGGCTACGCACCGCGACTGCGGGTCCGGGATGCCTCGTTCGAGCCCCTGCGGCAGGCGCTCGATCGCCGCCAGACGGTCCGCTTCCGCTACTTCAAGCCCGGCGAGGGCGCGCCGCGGCTGCGCACCGTCGACCCGCTCGCCGTCGTGCTGCACGAGGGACGCTGGCACCTGCACGGGTTCGACCACGACGTGCGGGAGCCGCGCACGTTCCTCCTCGCCCGCATCATCGGCGGGGTCGATCCGGTTCCGGGAAGCACGTTCGACGCGCCGCCGCCCGGCATCCAGGACCGCATCCTCGCCGAGCTCGACGAGCTGCGCCTGGCGAACTCGGCCGACCTCGCCGTGACGGCGGGGAGCGACGCCGAGGTGCGCCTCGGTCGGCGGGCGGTGCTCCGCGACGACGACGCCGGCGTCATCCGGCTGCACTACACGGATGTCGCGGTGTTCGCCGACGAGCTCGCCGCCTACGGACCCGAGGTCCGCGTGCTCGGTCCCGATTCCCTGCGCGATGCCGTGCGCGCTCGCCTCGAGGCCGTCGTCGCCGCGCACACCGGTGGGC
>JAPSJU010000031.1 GCA_031178025.1 Agromyces sp.
CCTCTGACGCCGCCGCCACCTCACGCCCCCGCTGCGGCATCGGCGGAGTCGGCGGCTGCCTGCAGCAGCAGCGCGGTGGATTGCGCGCCGGGGTCGCGATGTCCGGCGGATCGCTCGCCGAGATAGCTCGCGCGGCCCTTGCGCGCCACGAGCGGCTCGGTCGCCTCGGCACCGGCGTGCGCCGCCGCCGCCGCGGCCGCGAGCACCTCCGCCGGACTCGAACCGTCGGCTGCTGCCGCCTCGGCGGCATCCACGGCGGGCGTCCAGGCGTCGATCATCGTCTTGTCGCCGAGCTCCGCCTTCCCGCGCATGACGATCCCGTCTCGCGCGGCTGCGAGCATCGCGGCGATCGCGCCGCCGTCGAGCGACGTGGCGGGCCCTGCCGAGACTGCGCCCTTCAGGTACGCGGTGCCGTAGAGCGGTCCGGCAGCTCCCCCGACCGTCGAGATGAGCGTCGTGGCCACGAGCTTCAGCACATCGCCAGGGGTGGATCCCGCCGGGAGGTCGTCGAGCTTCGGGAGTACGGCCTGGAAGCCTCGATCCATGTTCTCGCCGTGGTCACCGTCGCCGATCTCGCGGTCGAGCGTGAGGAGCTCGACACGGTGCTCGGAGATCACCGCCGCACTTCGCCTGACCCAGTCGACCGCCCACGTGATGTCGAGTCCCACTCGCCGTCTCCTATCGTCCCCATCGCAGCGCTGCGGTCTGCACGGGTGCATCCCACAACGTGATCATCTCGTCGTCGAGCCGCAGGAGCGAGATCGACATGCCCTGCATCTCGAGCGAGGTGATGAAGTTGCCGACGAGCGAGCGGGCGATCTCGATGCCGCGGTGCTCGAGCACCTCGGCGGCGCGACGATAGGCGAGGTACAGCTCGACGAGCGGGGTGCCGCCCATTCCGTTCACGAACAGGAGGGTGCGGTCGCCCCGTTCGAACGGGAGGTCCTCGAGGATGGGCTCGAGCAGTCGATCGACGAGGGCGTCGGCCGGTTCGAGCTTGATCCGCTCGCGACCCGGCTCGCCGTGGATGCCGATCCCGATCTCGATCTCGTCCTCGGCGAGCGTGAAGCTCGGCTCACCGGCGTGCGGCACGATGCAGGGCGTCAGCGCGAGCCCCATCGATCGGACGTTCGCGTTCACGCGTGCGGCGATCGCCGCGACCTCCTCGAGCGCGTCGCCGCGCTCGGCGGCGGCGCCGGCGATCTTCTCCACGAGCACGGTGCCCGCGACACCGCGTCGCCCCGCGGTGTAGAGGGAGTCCTTCACGGCCACGTCGTCGTCGATGACGACCGCACGCACCTCGATGCCCTCAGCCGACGCGAGGTCGGCCGCGGTCTCGAAGTTCAGGACGTCGCCCGTGTAGTTCTTGACGATGTGGAGCACTCCGGCTCCCCCGTCGACGGCCTTCGTCGCGGCGACGATCGGATCCGGCGTGGGCGAGGTGAACACCGGTCCCGGCACGGCGGCATCGAGCATGCCGAATCCGACGAACCCGGCGTGCAGCGGCTCATGACCACTGCCGCCCCCGCTGACGATCCCCACCTTCCCGGCGATCGGAGCATCGGCGCGAACGACGTGGATGGGGTCGAGCTCGACGCGAACGAGGTCGGCGTGCGCCAGGCCGAATCCGGCGACGGACTCGTCGACCACCCGCTTCGGGTCATTGATGATCTTCTTCACGGACATCCCTTTCGCCTGGCTGCCGCACCGCGCGACCGTGCGCGGCGTCGACCAGCACTCTCCGCAAAACCTACGCCCCAGCCGTGGCCCGGCGTAAGAGGCGGGGACGATTTCCTGCGCGCCCTTCCGGCGCCGCTCGCGTGCTGAGTATGGTTGGCAGTGTTCCGCCCCTGGGCGCTGCCCTCGGGCCAAGCGAAAAAGGATGGATGGTCAACGTGGACAATCTCGGTGTGTTGTTCCTCGCCGAACTCGTCGGTACGGCGATGCTCGTGCTGCTCGGTTGCGGTGTGGTGGCCAACGTCGCCCTCGCGAAGACGAAGGGCTTCGGCGGCGGGTTCCTCATGGTGACGATCGGCTGGGGCTTCGCGGTCTTCGCCGGCGTGGTCGTCGCGTACGCGTCGGGCGCCCACATCAACCCGGCGGTCACCCTCGGCCTCGTCGCCAACGGGACCTCCGAATTCGGCAACTCCGCGCTCGACACGACGGTGCCCGTGAACGCGGCATCCGTGCTCGCGTACATCGGCGCGCAGCTGATCGGCGCCATCCTGGGCGCGGTCATCGTGTGGCTCGCGTACAAGCAGCACTTCGACGAGGAGCCGCTTCCCGCGTCGAAGCTCGGCGTCTTCTCGACCGGCCCCGGCATCCGCAACTATGCGTGGAACCTCATCACCGAGATCATCGGCACCTTCGTGCTCGTCTTCGTCGTCATCGGCTTCGGCCGGAACGGGGATGCCTCGGGCCTCGCCGCGCTCGGCGCCCTGCCCGTCGCCCTCCTCGTGATCGGAATCGGCGTCTCGCTCGGTGGCCCGACGGGCTACGCGATCAACCCGGCCCGCGACCTCGGCCCTCGTATCGCGCACGCCGTTCTGCCCATCAGGGGCAAGGGAGCGTCCGACTGGTCCTACTCATGGGTGCCGGTCGTGGGCCCGATCGTGGGCGGCCTCCTCGCGGGCTGGCTCGCCATCCCGCTGCTCCCGCTGCTCGGTTGACACATCCCGGGGCCGGCCGTGACGGTCGGCCCCGTTCCATCTGCACGAAGAGGATCCGCCGCTTCCGGCGGATCCGGGTATTGAGAGGAAGTCATGGCCGACTACATCCTGGCGATCGATCAGGGCACGACGAGCAGCCGCGCGATCGTCTTCGACAAGTCCGGTTCGATCGTCTCGACCGGGCAGCTCGAGCACGAGCAGATCTTCCCGAGGGCGGGGTGGGTCGAGCACGACCCGGTGGAGATCTGGCGCAACATCAGGGAGGTCATCGGCCAGGCGCTCAGCCGGGCTGACATCACCAGGCACGACATCGCCGCCGTCGGCATCACGAACCAGCGGGAGACCGCGGTCGTGTGGGACCGGAACACGGGCGAGCCGGTCTACAACGCGATCGTGTGGCAGGACACCCGCACCCAGCCGATCGTCGACCGCCTCGCGGCCGACGGCGGGGTCGAGCGCTTCAAGCAGGTCGTCGGGCTGCCGCTGGCGACGTACTTCTCGGGCACGAAGATCGTCTGGATCCTCGAGAACGTCGACGGCGCACGCGAACGCGCCGAGGCCGGCGACCTCATGTTCGGCACGACCGACTCCTGGGTGCTCTGGAACCTGACCGGCGGCGTGGACGGCGGCGTGCACGCGACGGATGTCACGAACGCGAGCCGCACCATGTTCATGGACCTCGAGACCCTGAGCTGGCGTGACGACATCCTCGAGGCGTTCGGGGTGCCGCGCTCGATGATGCCCGAGATCCGCTCCTCGTCCGAGGTGTACGGCACGGTGGAGTCGTCGAGCCTGCTTCGCGAGGTGCCCGTGGCCGGCATCCTCGGCGACCAGCAGGCCGCGACGTTCGGCCAGGCGGCGTTCGACGCCGGCGAGTCGAAGAACACCTACGGCACCGGCAACTTCCTCATCTTCAACACCGACACCGAGATCATCCATTCGAAGAACGGGCTGCTCACGACGCTGGGGTACAAGCTCGGCGACCAGCCGGCGCACTACGCGCTCGAGGGATCGATCGCGGTGACCGGGTCGCTCATCCAGTGGCTGCGCGACAACCTCGGGCTCATCGGGAGCGCACCGGAGGTGGAGGACCTGGCGAAGACCGTCGAGGACAACGGCGGCGCGTACTTCGTGCCGGCGTTCTCGGGCCTCTTCGCACCGTACTGGCGCCCCGATGCCCGCGGTGCCCTCGTCGGGCTCACGCGGTACGTGAACAAGGGCCACATCGCACGTGCGGCGCTCGAAGCGACGGCCTTCCAGACCCGGGAGGTCCTCGAGGCGGTGAACGCCGACTCGGGCGTGGACCTCACCGAGCTCAAGGTCGACGGCGGCATGATCGCGAACAACACGCTCATGCAGTTCCAGGCCGACATCCTGGGGGTGCCGGTGGTGCGTCCGGTCGTGGCCGAGACGACGGCACTCGGTGCGGCGTACGCGGCCGGACTCGCCGTCGGGTTCTGGTCGAGCCTCGACGAGTTGCGCGCCAACTGGCAGGAGGACTCGCGCTGGGAGCCGCAGATGCCCGCGGAGGAGCGGGATCGCCAGATCCGGCTCTGGAAGAAGGCCGTGACGAAGACCTTCGACTGGGTCGATGAGGACGTCAGCTGACGCGAGCTGCATCGAATCGAGGGCTCCGCCGGTCGGCGGGGCCCTCGATCATGTGCACACGGCCTCGTCTCAGCGCGTCGTGGCGGTGACCCACTGCTCGAGCTTGCGCGCGGCTGCCCCGCTGTCGATCGCCGCTTCGGCCACGGCCATCTTGTCGCGGAAGCGGTCGAGGATCGCGCGCTGGAACTGCGCCGGATCGTTGGCGAGCTCGAACGAGACGAGGCCTGCCGCCGCGTTCAGCACGACGATGTCGCGCACGGGCCCCCGGGCGCCCGAGAGCACCTCGTGCACGATCTCGGCGTTGTGCGCCGCGTCGCCGCCGGTCAGGTCCTCGATGCGCGCGCGCCCGATGCCGAGCTCGCGCGGATCGAGGTCATGCTCCTTCACCATGCCGCGAGACACCTCCCACATGTGGCTGTGCCCCGTCGTCGTGAGCTCGTCGAGCCCGTCGTCGCCGCGGAAGACGAGCGCGGTGGCGCCGCGCGTCTGGAACACGCCGACGATGAGCGGGACTCGGTCGAGGTGTGCGACGCCGACCGCGGATGCCTCGGGGCGCGCGGGGTTGCACAACGGGCCGAGGAAGTTGAAGACCGTCGGGACGCCGAGCTCGGCGCGGACGGCGCCGGCGTGCCTGAACCCGGGATGGAAGGCCGCGGCATACGCGAACGTGATCCCCGCCTCCTCGAGCACCTCGGCCACGCGCGCGGCGTCGAGCGTCAGGTCGATTCCGAGCGCGGCGAGCACATCCGACGATCCGGACGCCGAACTCGCGGCCCGATTGCCGTGCTTGATCACGGGCACGCCGGATGCCGCTGCCACGACGGAGGCCATGGTCGAGACGTTCACCGTGCCGAATCGGTCACCGCCCGTTCCCACGATGTCGAGCGCCATGGGGTCGACGTGCAGCGGAACGGCATGCTCGAGCACCGCGTCGCGGAAGCCGACGATCTCGTCGACCGTCTCCCCCTTCACACGGAGCGCGATGAGGAAGCCCGCGAGCTGCGCGGGGGTGGCTGCGCCCGTGATGACCTGCTCCATCGACCACGCCGCGTCCGACACGCTGAGGTCGTCGCCGTCGAGCAGCGCGGAGATGATGTCGGGCCAGTTGCGCGAGGCGAGCATGGATCGATCCTACCGGCGGCATTCACGGCGGATTCACGGCGCGGGCGCCTCGCGAAGTTAGGCTCACCTTACCGTTCGACGTCGAGAGGACTCCCCCGTCTGACGAAAACTCAGCCTCGAAATCAGCCATAATAGGGAGCGTGACGAGCACCTCAATCACTTATCAGGCGAGCGCGCCCGTGATCAAGCGACCGAACACCGTGGCGGTGGGCACGATCGTCTGGTTGGGCAGCGAGGTCATGTTCTTCGCGGGCCTCTTCGCGATCTACTTCACCCTGCGGTCGACGTCGCCGGAGCTCTGGGCGTTCGAGGCGGATCGCCTGAACTTCCCGTTCTCGTTGACCAACACGATCATCCTCGTGCTCTCCTCCTTCACCTGCCAGTTCGGCGTGTTCGCAGCGGAGCGGCTGCAGCCGTACGCCACCGGCTGGAAGCCCACGCAGTGGGGCATGGTCGAGTGGTTCTTCCTCACCTATGCGATGGGCTCCATCTTCGTCGCCGGCCAGGTCTGGGAGTACGCGACGCTCATCTCCGAAGGCATCGCCCTCGACTCGAACTCGTATGGCTCCGCGTTCTACCTGACGACGGGCTTCCACGGCCTGCACGTCACCGGCGGACTCATCGCCTTCCTCCTCGTCATCGGACGCGTGTTCGCGGTGAAGAACTTCGGCCATCGAGAGGCCACGAGCGCGATCGTCGTCTCGTACTACTGGCACTTCGTCGACGTGGTGTGGATCGGTTTGTTCATCGTCATCTACGTCCTCAAGTGAGCCGCAGCAGGAGCGCCACGAACAGCATGCCCGTGAACAGGAAGAACTCCATGAATCGATCGAAGCGACGCACCGGACGCCGGCACCCGCTCGCCACCGTCGCCCTGCTCGCACTCGGCCTCGTCTTCACGGGCGGCGCCTACGCGGCGGTGAGCTCGGGAACGGCCGCCCAGGCGGAAGCCGATCCCACGTCGCAGCAGACGATCGAGGAGGGCAAGAAGCTCTTCCAGGCCAACTGCGCCACCTGCCACGGCCTCGAGGCCCAGGGCACCGAGTTCGGGCCGAGCCTGATCGGCGTCGGCGCGGCATCCGTGGACTTCCAGGTCGGCACCGGCCGCATGCCGATGCAGATGCAGGGCCCCCAGGCCCAGGAGAAGCCGGTGCAGTTCACCGACGAGCAGGTCAAGCAGCTCGCCTACTACGTCGCCTCGCTCGGCCCCGGGCCGGACATCCCCGAGGACCACCTCGTGGACGGCGGCGGCGACGCAGCCAACGGCGCTGAGCTGTTCCGCATCAACTGCGCGATGTGCCACAACGTCGCAGGAGCCGGTGGGGCCCTGACCCAGGGCAAGTACGCTCCCCCGCTGACCGACGTCTCCGGCGTGCACATCTACGAGGCCATGGTCACCGGCCCGCAGAACATGCCGGTCTTCAACGACCTGAACATCTCGCCGGAGGACAAGCGGGACATCATCACGTACCTCAAGTACGTGCAGGACAACCGCTCGCCCGGAGGATTCGAGCTCGGCGCGCTCGGCCCTGTCGCAGAGGGCCTGTTCATCTGGGTCTTCGGTCTCGGCGTGATCGTCGCGATCACCGTGTGGATCACGGCGAAGTCCAACTAGCGCCCGCCGGCACCGAAGAATTCGAGAAGGAGAACCATGGCACAGGACGACCACAGCGGCGCTGAACTCGCCGCTGCCGACTCGTCGCACGCCGCGCACGAATCCGTCGCTTCGCCCGGCACGGCGCTCGTCGCCACCGACACGTTCGAGAACCCGGGCTTCCCGCCTCATCGTCCTCGCGTCACCGATGAAGACCCGAAGCGCGAGCGGCGCGCGCAGCGCACGGTCTACACGCTCTTCTACCTGTCGATCGTCGGCAGCGTCTGGGCGATCGCGGCGTACATGCTCATCCCCATCGAGTCGAACGACGTCGACGCGGTCCGACTGAACAACATGTTCATCGGCTTGGGCGCGACGCTCGCCCTGCTCGGCATCGGCTTCGGGGCGGTGCACTGGGCGAAGGCCGTCATGGTCGACGTCGAACTCGCCGACGAGCGTCACCCCGTCGGCGGCTCGCGTGAGACCCAGGCCGCCGCCGCCCAGGTGTTCGCCGACGCCGACCGCGAGTCCGGGTTCAGCCGGCGATCGGTCATCCGCAACAGCCTGATCGGCGCACTCATCGCCTTCCCGCTCCCGGCGATCGTGCTCTTCCGCGGCTTCGCCCCCCAGGACCAGGACCCGGTGGCGCTGCTCAACCACACGATGTGGAAGCAGGGCACGCGCCTTGCGCTCGACCCGTCGGGCGCACCGATCAAGGCCTCCGACGTCACGATCGGCAGCGCGTTCCACGTCATCCCGGAGGGCCTCTCCGACCTGGAGCACGGCAAGCTCGAGGAGAAGGCGAAGGCCGCGGTCCTCCTGATGCGCCTCGAACCGAGTGAGCTGAACGAGCTGCCCGAGCGCGCGTCCTGGTCGTATGACGGGATCGTGGCGTACTCGAAGATCTGCACCCACGTCGGCTGCCCGGTGGCGCTCTACGAGCAGCACACCCACCACCTGCTCTGCCCCTGCCACCAGTCGCAGTTCGACGTGGCGAACCACTGCGAGGTCATCTTCGGTCCGGCGAAGCGCCCGCTGCCGCAGCTGCCGATCGCCGTCGACGACGAGGGGTACCTCGTCGCGCAGAGCGACTTCACCGAACCCGTCGGCCCGAGCTTCTGGGAGCGCCATTGAGCACCGCAACGTCACCGAACGGAACGCAGCAGAAACCGTCGTTCACCACTGCGGCGTCCGTCTACGTCAATGAGCGCACCAGCGTCGCCGGCTTCGTCAAGGAGCTCGGGCGCAAGGCGTTCCCCGACCACTGGTCGTTCCTGCTGGGCGAAGTGGCCCTGTTCGCGTTCGTCGTGGTGCTCATCACCGGAACGTTCCTGACGTTCTTCTTCCAGGCCTCGATGGCGGAGGTGCACTACGACGGCTCCTACGTGCCGCTCAAGGGCGTCGAGATGTCCGTCGCGATGGCCTCGACGCTCGACATCTCGTTCGATGTGCGCGGCGGTCTCTTCGTGCGCCAGATGCACCACTGGGCGGCACTGCTGTTCATCGCCGGCATCGGCCTGCACATGCTCCGCGTCTTCTTCACGGGCGCGTTCCGCAAGCCGCGAGAGCTCAACTGGGTGATCGGCTTCGTCATGTTCATCCTCGCGATGGGCGAGGGCTTCACGGGGTACTCGCTGCCCGACGACCTGCTCTCGGGCAACGGCCTCCGCATCATCGACGGCATGATCAAGGGCATGCCGCTCATCGGCACGTGGACCTCCTTCCTGCTGTTCGGCGGAGAATTCCCCGGTACCGCGATCGTCGGCCGCCTCTACACGCTGCACATCCTGCTGCTTCCGGCGCTCCTCGTCGCGCTCGTCGCGCTGCACCTCGTCTTCGTCGTGGTGCACAAGCACACGCAGTACGCGGCTCCTGGCAAGACGCAGCTGAACGCCGTGGGCCCGCCCATCCTCCCGACGTACGCGGCGAAGGCGGGTGGCTTCTTCTTCATCGTCTTCGGTGTGCTCGCCCTCATCGCGTCACTGTTCACGGTCAACCCGATCTGGAACTACGGCCCCTACGACCCGTCGCCTGTGTCCGCCGGCACGCAGCCCGACTGGTACATCGGGTTCGCCGACGGTGCACTGCGACTCATCCCGCCGGGATGGGAGTTCGTGTGGCTCGACCGCACCTGGTCGTTCAACATCCTCGTACCGCTGATCGCGCTCGGAGGGTTCATCGTCGCGGCGATGCTCTATCCCTTCATCGAGGCGTGGGTCACGGGCGACAAGCGCGAGCACCACATCGCCGACCGGCCCCGCAACAACCCGACCCGCACCGCGATCGGTGCTGCGGGCGTGACCTTCTACGCCGGCCTCTGGGCGGCGGCGAGTTCCGACATCCTGGCCACGCACTTCTCCCTCACCATGGAGGGGGTCATCCACGCCCTTCAGGCGACGGTGGTCATCGGTCCGTTCATCGCCTACTTCATCGCGAAGCGCGTCTGCATCGCGTTGCAGAAGAAGGACCGGGAGATCGTCCTGCACGGCTACGAGTCGGGGCGCATCGTGAAGCTGCCGGGCGGCGAGTTCATCGAGGTGCACCAGCCCCTCGACGAGTACGACCGCTGGAAGCTCGTGAGCTACGAGAGCTACCAGCCACTGATGCTGCGCCCCAATGCGCGTGGCAAGATCACCGTCGGGCAGCGCGTGCGCGCGGCCGTCTCGCGCTGGTTCTTCGAGGACCGCATCGCGCCCGTGACCAAGCGCGAGCTCGAGGCGGCGCACTCCTCGCATCACGACGCCGCCGAACTCGAAGCCGCTCCCTCCTCGCAACACTGAGCTCCCAGCTCTCACATCCGGGCACCGGGATCATGTCGTTCGACTCGACGTGGTTCCGGTGCCCGAACTGTCTCCTCGCTCTTCCCGCCGTCGACGAGCTCACGCTCGGGTGTGCCACGGGCCATCGGTTCGACGTGTCGCGTCACGGCACCGTGACTCTTCTCCCGCCCCGCGCGCCTCGGACGATCGGCGACAGTCGCGACATGCTGGATGCCCGCCGGAGCCTCCTCGACTCCGGTCTGTTCCGACCGATCGCGGAGGCGATCGTCGAGTCGGGATCGGCGCGTTCCGGCAGCCGTGCACCCCACCGCGTCGCAGACCTCGGCTGCGGGACCGGATACTACGCCGCTCGACTCGCCGAAGCCGTCCCCGCGACGGTCCTGGCGGCGGATCGCTCCCCCATCGCCGTGCGCCTCGCGACGCGCTCGATCCCCCGCAGCACGGGCGTCGTGCTCGACCTGTGGCAGCCGCTCCCCATCCGCGACGGGGCGGCGGACATCGTCCTGAACGTCTTCGCACCTCGCAATCCCCCCGAGTTCGCCCGCGTGCTCAGCGCTGCGGGGCGTCTCGTCGTGACCGTGCCGACACCCTCCCACCTCCGCGAGCTTCGCCAGGCGGGAGCGCTGCTCGACATTCCCGACGGTAAGGCCGACCGGGTCATCGCGCAGTTCGCTGCCGTCGGGCTGTCCCTGCAGCGCAGCACCTCGGTCGAGTACGGGAGCTCAGCGGATGCCGCGGTGCAGGCGCAACTCGCCGGGATGGGTCCGTCGGCGCATCACGCCGCTGCACTCGGATCGTCGGGCGGGCCTGGCGGCGGGGTGACGGCATCGCACGCGATCACCGTCACGATCTCGGTGGACGTGCTCGTATTCGGTCATGGCGACGCGATCGCCTGACCGCGCCATACTGCGCGGCATGCGGTCGTCTTCGCCATCCTCCGGCGTCGTGGGCGAGCCGAGCTCCGTGGGCGTCGGCGACCAGTTGCTGCACGCGAAGGGCCGCACCTACCGGGGGTTCATCCACCCGCCGCGCGACATGTTCCGCATGCTTCGGCAGCGAGGGCTGGAACTGCGCTCCCGACGGAGGGTCACGACCTGGATCGTCGCGGCCGTCGCACGCCCCTGATCGGACGACTCAGCGAGCGAAGTTCCCGCGGTAGTACTCGTACACCCATCCGACGAGGCTGACGACACCGAGACCGATGGCGATGAACGAGATCCAGAACCCCAGCGCCAGGCCGAGGAACATGAGCGCGGCCGCACCGGCGAGCATGATCGGCCACCAGCTCCACGGGCTGAAGAAGCCGAGCTCGGCGTCGCCGTCGTCGATGTTCGCGTCGAGACGGTCCTCCGGCAATTCGGCGCCCTGGGCCTTGTACACCCGTCCGAGGTAGAAGGCGATGAACGACGAGAGGACGGCGCTCAGCGAGATGCCGACGAGGCCGACCCACTCGGGCTCGCCGGCGTCGATCCAGGTCCACCCGATGTAGAGGGCCGCCGCCAACGCGAAGAAGCCCGCAAGGATCCAGAACAGGATGGCGTTGGCGCGCATTACTTGACTTCCTTCGTCGCCGCGTCGTAGACGGGTGCCTCCGGGGCATCCTTCGCTGGGCCGACACCGACGGGGATGCCGGCCTCGGGGTGGTTGAGGTCGAAGGCCGGCGACTCCGAACGGATCCGCGGGATCGACGTGAAGTTGTGCCGGGGCGGCGGGCAGCTGGTGGCCCACTCGAGCGAGCGCCCATAGCCCCACGGGTCGTTCACCGTGACCTTCGGCGCACGACGGGCGGTGAGGTACACGTTCAGGAAGAACGGGATCAGCGACACCGCGAGGATGCCCGCCCCGATCGTCGAGAGCTGGTTCATCCAGGTGATGTTGTCCTCCGGAAGGTACGAGTAGTACCGACGCGGCATGGCGACGACGCCCAGCCAGTGCTGCACGAGGAACGTCGTGTGGAATCCGATGAAGAGCAGCCAGAAGTGCCACTTGCCGAGCCGCTCGTCGAGCATGCGGCCCGTCCACTTCGGCCACCAGAAGTAGAAGCCGGCGAACATCGCGAACACGACGGTGCCGAACACCACGTAGTGGAAGTGCGCCACGACGAAGTAGGTGTCCGAGACGTGGAAGTCGAGCGGCGGCGAGGCGAGGATGACGCCCGTGAGGCCGCCGAACACGAAGGTGATGAGGAAGCCGATCGACCAGACGAGCGGCGTCTCGAAGGTCACGGAACCGCGCCACATCGTACCGATCCAGTTGAAGATCTTCACGCCCGTCGGCACCGCGATGAGCATCGTCATCAGTGCGAAGAACGGCAGGAGCACGGACCCGGTGACGTACATGTGGTGCGCCCACACGGTGACGGAGAGCGCCGCGATCGCGATCGTGGCGTAGATGAGGGTCTTGTAGCCGAAGATCGGCTTGCGACTGAAGACCGGGAACACCTCGGACACGATGCCGAAGAACGGCAGCGCGATGATGTACACCTCGGGGTGGCCGAAGAACCAGAACAGGTGCTGCCACAGGATGACGCCGCCGTTCGCGGGGTCGTAGATGTGCGCACCGAACACGCGGTCGGCGCTGGCGGCGAGGATCGCCGCAGCGAGCACCGGGAAGGCCATGAGCACGAGGATCGAGGTCACGAGGGTGTTCCACGTGAAGATCGGCATGCGGAACATCGTCATGCCCGGTGCGCGCATGGTGATGATCGTCGTGATGAAGTTCACCGCGCCCAGGATGGTGCCGAAGCCCGAGAGGCCGAGCCCGAGCATCCACAGGTTGCCGCCGACGCCGGGTGAGAACGTCGTCGAAGCGAGTGGCTGGTACGCGAACCAGCCGAAGGACGCCGCGCCCTGCGGCGTGAAGAAGCCGGCGACCGCGATGAGCGAGCCGAAGCTGAAGAGCCAGTACGCGAACGCGTTGAGGCGCGGGAATGCGACGTCCGGTGCACCGATCTGCAACGGCATGAGCACGTTCGCGAAGCCGGCGAAGAGCGGTGTCGCGAACATGAGCAGCATGATCGTGCCGTGCATCGTGAAGAGCTGGTTGTACTGCTCACGCGTCTGGATGATCTCGAGACCCGGCTCGAAGAGCTGCGCCCGGATGATCAGCGCCATGACGCCGCCGATGCAGAAGTAGATGAACGACGTGATGAGGTACAGGTAGCCGATGACCTTGTGGTCGGTCGAGGTGATCCACTTGACGAGGATGTTCCCCTTGCGCTCGACCTTCGGAGCGCCGAACGGCAAGCTGCTCGACTGCGGCCGAGCCGGTGCGGTCGTGGTGCTCATTCGGCTTCGTGCTCCTCTTTCAGTTCAGGCTCGCCCGTGCCGGGCAGGTTCTGGTTGCGGTCGTATTCGCTGGAGAGCTGCCCCTCTTGACCGAGGTCGCGGAGCGAGTCGATGTACTCCTCGTACTCGCCCTCGGAGACGACCTCGACCTTGAACAGCATGAGCGAGTGGTACTCGCCGCACAGCTCGGCGCACTTCCCCTCGTAGGTGCCCTCGCGGGTCGGCACGAACGACATGTAGTTCGTCTTGCCGGGGAACATGTCCTTCTTGTAGAGGAAGTCCACCACCCAGAACGAGTGGATGACGTCGCGGGACTGCAGTGCGATCTCGACGTTCGCACCGACGGGAAGGTAGAGCGTCGGCAGCTCGGACTGCACGAGGGATCCGTTCGGACCCTCCTCGGTGAGCTGCCCCTGGATCCCCGGCGAGTAGACGTCTTCGTTGACGTAGTTGAAGTCCCAGGCCCACTGCTTGCCGATGGCCTCGATCTTGACGTCGATGTCCTCCTCGGCGAAGCGCTGCTCGATGGCCTGCTGGTCGCGGGCGGTGAACGCGAAGAAGCCGAGCACGAGGATGAGCGGGACGATCGTGTAGAACACCTCGATCGGCATGTTGTAGCGCAGCTGCACGGGCAGGCCCGTCTGACCCTTGCGCCGGCGGTACGCGATGACCGCCCAGATGGTGAGCCCCCACGTGATCACGCCGACGACGAGCAGGACGATCCACGACGTGACCCAGAGTCCGGAGACGCGCTCGGTGTGGTTCGTGACGGGCTCAGCGCCCTCTTCGAATCCCGGGAGGAATCCGTTCAGCTGGGCCTGCGTGCATCCGGCGAGGACGAGGCTGAGCGACGCTGCGATCGGGA
>JAPSJU010000274.1 GCA_031178025.1 Agromyces sp.
CACGTACCATCGGCTGCATGACCGTCCCCGAGCCAGCCGTCTCCCGCGATCCCGTCACCCGATCCGACGCCGACGTCGTGCTCCTCGCCGCGACGACCGGCTCCGGAGGTCCAGAGCTCATCGCTCCCGATGACTACCGATGGCTCGCCCCGCTCCTTCCGGGTCTCGGATTCCGCGGCGGTGTCGACGAGCTCGTGCGGGTGCCGTCACGATCGGCGGGACCGCAACTCGTCGCCGTCGTCGGCGTCGGAGCTCGAGCGGATGTCGCCGGCCTCCGATACGCCGCGGGCAGCGCCGCCCGCCAGCTCTCCGGCGGCCCCGCGACGCTCGCCATCGCGATCCCCCACGATGATGCGTCAACCGCGGAGGCCCTGCTCGAGGGCGCCCTCCTCGGCGCCTACGCCTTCACCGAGTACCGCACCGAGGCGAAGCCGCCCCTGGAGCGGATCACCCTCCACGCGAGTGCCGACGGCGTGCGACTCGATCGGGTCCGTTCGCTGGCCACTGCGGTCGCGCGGACGAAGGACCTCGTCAACACGCCTCCCCTCGACCTCTTCCCCGAGCGATTCGCCGAGATCGCCGTCGAGGCTGCGGATGCCGCAGGCGTGGCGTCCCGGGTGTGGGACGAGCCCGCCCTCGAGACGGACGGCTTCAACGGCATCCTCGCGATCGGCCGGGGCTCGAGCCGCGGACCCCGCCTGGTGCGCCTCGAGTACGCTCCCGCCGACGCCTCGACGCACCTCGCCCTCGTCGGCAAGGGGATCACCTTCGACTCGGGCGGGCTCTCGCTGAAGCCCGGGGCGTCGATGGTCGGCATGAAGATGGACATGGCGGGCGCAGCGGCCGTGCTGTCGGCGATCGTCGCCCTGGCCGAGCTGCGCGTCCCCATCCGCGTCACGGGGTGGCTGTGCCTCGCCGAGAACATGCCGTCGGGCACCGCCGCTCGTCCGAACGACGTCCTGCGCATGCACGACGGAACCACGGTCGAGATCGTCAACACCGACGCGGAAGGCAGAGTCGTGATGGCCGACGGGCTGGCCGCCGCCAGCCTCGAGCAGCCCGACGCCATCGTCGACGTCGCCACGCTCACCGGTGCCCAGGTCGTCGCGCTCGGGAACCGCATCGCGGGGCTCATGGGCGAGGACGCGCTCGTGGCCAGGGTGCGCCAGGCGGCCGACGCGGTGGGCGAGCCATCCTGGCCGATGCCGCTGCCGTCCGACCTGCTCGCCCTCCTGAAGTCCGACACGGCCGACCTGGCGAATGCGAAGCTCGGCACGACCGTGCCCGGCATGCTGCTCGCGGGCGTCTTCCTGCAGCAGTTCGTCGGCACGGCGGAAGGCTCCGACGAGCGGATCCCGTGGGCGCACCTCGACATCGCCGGTCCCGCGTACAACACCGGCGGAGGCTGGGGACACACGGGCGCCGGCGCCACCGGAGTGGCCGTCCGCACCCTCGTGCGACTGGGCGAGGACCTCGCTGCAGGGTAGTAAGGTCGTATGGGCGAGATCGTCGCCCATACACCCTGCCCCGGAGATCCACCGGAGGCGGTCCGTGTCGCAGATCACGTGCGCAAGGGAGATTGCGGTTGTCCGAGCAGAACTTTGACATTGTCATCCTCGGTGGCGGCAGCGGAGGGTACGCGGCGGCGCTGCGTGCCGTCGAGCTGGGCTTCACCGTCGGCCTGGTCGAGAAGGACAAGCTCGGCGGTACCTGTCTGCACCGTGGATGCATCCCCACCAAGGCCCTCCTCCACGCTGCGGAGGTCGCGGACAACTCGCGCGAATCGTCGAAGTTCGGCGTGCGCTCGACCTTCGAGGGCATCGACGTCCCAGCGGTCACCGCGTACCGCGAGAGCATCGTGTCGAGCAAGTTCAAGGGACTGCAGGGCCTCATCAAGGCCCGCGGCATCACGGTGATCCAGGGCGAGGGGCGCCTCGTCGCCCCGAATGCCGTGCAGGTGGGCGACGACCGCATCGTCGGCAAGAACGTCATCCTCGCAACCGGCTCCTACTCGCGCTCGCTGCCGGGGCTCGAGATCGGCGGTCGGGTCATCACGAGTGAGCAGGCACTCGAGCTCGACTTCGTGCCCAAGAAGGTCGCGGTCCTCGGCGGCGGCGTCATCGGCGTGGAGTTCGCGAGCGTCTGGAAGTCGTTCGGCGCAGACGTCACGATCATCGAGGCGCTCCCGCACCTCGTTCCGAACGAGGAGGAGTCGATCTCCAAGCAGCTCGAGCGCGCGTTCCGCAAGCGCGGCATCGAGTACAAGCTGGGTGTTCGCTTCCAGGGCGTCTCGCAGCACGACGACGGCGTCGTGATCACGCTCGAGAACGGCGAGACGGTCGAGGCCGAGCTCCTGCTCGTCGCCGTGGGCCGCGGACCCGTCACGCAGGGCCTCGGATACGACGAGGTGGGCGTGACCGTCGACCGCGGCTTCGTCATCACGAACGAGCGGCTCGCGACGAATGTGCCGGGCGTCTACGCCGTCGGCGACATCGTGCCGGGCCTCCAGCTCGCGCACCGCGGGTTCCAGCAGGGCATCTTCGTCGCCGAGGAGATCGCGGGACTCAACCCGATCGTCGTCGACGACGTGAACATCCCCAAGGTCACCTACTGCGAGCCCGAGGTCGCCTCCATCGGCTACACCGAGGCCAAGGCGGCAGAGAAGTTCGGCGCCGACCAGGTCTCCGCCTACGAGTACAACCTCGCCGGCAACGGGAAGAGCCACATCCTCGAGACGAGCGGCTCCATCAAGGTCGTCCGCATGAACGATGGCCCCATCGTCGGCGTGCACATGATCGGCGCTCGCGTCGGCGAGCTCATCGGCGAAGCGCAGCTCGCGGTGAACTGGGAGGCGTACCCGGAGGACATCGCACCGTTCCTGCACGCGCACCCGACCCAGAACGAAGCGCTCGGCGAGGCGTTCCTGAAGCTGGCCGGCAAGCCGTTGCACGCCCTCTGAGCCGGCCACCCGTAACACGACTGCAATAAGCTAGAAAGCGTCACACGCTGTGAAGGAGACAAGCGCATGAGCGAATCCGTCAGCCTCCCGGCACTCGGAGAGAGTGTCACGGAAGGCACGGTCACCCGCTGGCTGAAGAACGTCGGCGACCGTGTGGAGGTCGACGAGCCGCTGCTCGAAGTGTCGACCGACAAGGTCGACACCGAGATCCCGTCCCCCGTGGCGGGCGTCATCGAGACGATCCTCGTCCAGGAAGACGAGACCGTCGAGGTCGGCACCCCCCTCGTGACGATCGGTGACGGCTCCGGAGCTGCGCAGGCGGAGGCGCCCGCGCCAGAGGC
>JAPSJU010000275.1 GCA_031178025.1 Agromyces sp.
TCGACGATGAGAAGGGCCGCGCGATGAAGGCCATGGCGCTCCATCACGGCGTCATGCTGATCCGCAACAAGGTCGCGCACCTCGAGCGCGCCGGCGTGCACCTCGTCGGCCGCGTCGACCGCATCGAGGCAGGACGACCGGTCACCGCGGACGGCACCGCGATCGACGCCGCCACGGTCGTCTGGTGCACGGGCTCGCGCCCCGACCTCGGCTGGATCGAGATCGAGGGCGTGACGGACGCCGCCGGCTACCCGGTCGAGTACCGGGGTATGGCGAGCGGATGCCCCGGCCTCGCCTTCGTCGGCATGCCGTTCCAGTACTCGCCGCTGTCGCCGACGCTCATGGGCATGGGCCGCGACGCCGAGTACGTCGTCGAGGCGCTGCAGGAGGTGCGCGTGGGCGCGGACGCGTCGGCGGCCGTGTGACCTGCGCAGCTCCGCCCCCGGCCGCTGCCCGGCCGGGGGCGGGCGCGTGGTTTCCGGGACGCAGCCTCGGATGATGCCGAAGTCGTGTGTGACCTTTCCGCTCGGGACGACATTCCTAGAGTGAGGGGGTGCACGTGAGCGAGAGCCGAGGATCAGACGCCGATCTCCTGGAACGGCTGGCCGGGGGTGACCACGGCGCGTTGTCGATCGTGTTCGATCGCCACGCCCCGGCGGTGACGCGGTACGCGTGGGCGATCGCGTCGAGCCGCATGGATGTCGAGGAGATCGTGCAGGACACGTTCGTCACCGTGTGGCGCAGGGCCGCCGAGATCGCGATCCCCGAGACGTCCCTCCTCCCCTGGCTGCTCGTCACATGCAGGAACCTCGGGAGGAACGCGGCGCGCAAAGCTGCGCGCCACCAGGCCGACGAGCTCGATGAGCTCCGGGCGGATGCCGCGGAGGCGATGCGCGAGCATCGCGACGCCGAGGCGGCGCGCGACGAACTGCGCTGGGTGCTCGACGCCATCGAACAACTCGACCCGACCGATCGCCGGGTCTGCGAGCTCTGCCTGGTGGACGGCATGTCGTATGCGGAGGCGGCGCAGCTGCTCGGCCTCAGCGTCGGCGCCGTGAAGCAACGGGTGTCCCGAAGCCGGGCGCGACTGAAGAAGGCGGTGAGCCTCGATGAAATCTGAACCACCCACTGGAGACGAGCTGACCCGACTTCTCGTGACGATGAAGCGCAATGTGCTCGAACAGGTCGCCCACGAGCCGGCGGCTGAGAAGCGGCCGGGGTCGACCTCCGGCATCGTCGCGCTCGGAGTCGGCGTGACGCTGCTGCTCGGCCTCGGGGCAGGCGCGGCATTCGCCCTGGGGATCCTGCCGCCGGCAACGGAACCGAGCACGAGCGCGACCGCGCCGCCCGCGCCCGGCCCGACGGCCTCGTCCGAACCGGCCGCCTCGCCGCAGCCGGCTCCGCCGGCGCCGCCGCGCGAGCACGAGGACATTTCCGAGCAACCCGAATCCCGCTACGGCATCGACTGCGGGACGCTCGTCGACGAGTCGCTGATATCCGACCTCTTCACCGTCGCCCTCGAGCCGAGGGATCCGATCGCCACCGCCGCCAGCATGGACATCGGAATCCCGAAGATCACGTCCGTCCTCTCCGTGGGGGGCACCGCCTGCGAGTGGTCCAGCGGAGTGGAGACGCCGGGCCTGTACGACCCGGCGACGGACTACGCCAGCCTGACCGTCTCCGTGCTTCCCCGCGCCACGGCCGGCTGGAGCGAGCGCGCCCGAGCGCACGGCATGCCGGCCGAGACGAACCGCTGCGACGACGGCGCCTGCTGGGCCAGCGCGGAGGTCGGCGACGCGTGGGTCTCAGTCATGGCCGATGGCGGCGGCACATACGCCTCGAACGGCACCGGATGGCAGCCGCTCCTCGACGCGGTCATCGAACGCGTCCGAGCCGCAGGCCCCGCCGCGCCGGCGCGCTTCGCCGAGCAGACGACCCACGGCGGCCCGCAACAGTGCGAGACGATCATCCCGCTTGCCGACGTGCACTCGATCACCTCGGCGCCCGAGGTGCAGGCTCGCCGGATGGGCGGCGGCGGCTGGAGCGAGTGGGCCGAGGCGAGTCTCTACGCCGGCGAGATCGGTTGCTGGTGGGGCATCGAGGATTGGAGCGTGGCGGGGGTCTCGTGGATCCACGGCGGACGCTGGGCATACGAGCGGATGCTTCTCGCCGGAACATCGGCGCCCGTGGAGCCCGCGTGGCTGGAGTCGGGCGATGACGCCGTGATCCGGTGCCACGAGGAGAGCGGGCGATGCGCCGTGGACCTCGCGATCGGGCCGGATTGGTTCAACGTCAGCGGCGGCGACCGTGAGACGGCGATCGCACTGGCCGAGGCCATACTCAGGCACAGCCCGAAGTGACCCGGCTGTACTTGCCCCACACTCTTCCTGTCACGACCTGTCGTGGGCTACCGTGAGGGCGAGGCCGTCGGTGTCCTCCGCCGAGAACTCGGCATGCGCGACGGCTCGTGCGAGATCGAGGAGCCTGTCGATGAAGAAGCGCCGCGGCATCCGTACCACCGCCCTGATCGCGATCACCGCGATGCTGGCGATCGCCGCTCCCGTCGGAGCCGCGACCGCCGCCCCGGGCGGCAACGGGGGCAAGAACCCGGGTCACTACACGAATCCGCTCGAGCCCGTCGTGCCAGGCGACGGTGTGGTCGAGAGCTGCGCCGACCCCGCGGTGCTGCACGGGCAGCGCCCCGGCGACACGACCTGGTACCTCTATTGCACGACCGACCCGCTGAACGACGAGGACGTCGACGCCGAGGGCGATCCGGTGTTCCGTCGCATCCCCATGATGACCTCGCAGAACCTCGTCGACTGGACCTACGTCGGCGAGGCGTTCACGGAACCGCCGAGCTGGGCCGATCCCGCCTCCCTGCTCTGGGCCCCCGACGTCGTCTACTCGAGCACCTTCGACCAGTACTACATGTTCGTCGTGGTCACGAACACCGCGACCTCCCTCAGCGGCGTCGAGGGCTGCACGAGCGACAGTGCGATCGGCGTGGCGACGAGCGCCGACCCGACCGGCCCGTGGACCTTCTCCGACACGCCCGTCGTCGCACCGAGGCAGAACGGCCCCGGCTGCAACTTCCTGTGGACGTACGACCCCGACGTGCTCGGCGACACCGTCACCGACTCGGGCATCTTCTACTACGGCAGCTACTACGGCGGCGTCTTCGGCACCACACTGCAGCTCACCGCGGACGGTGCGACCGCCGACACCGCAGCAGCCACGATGGTCGCGCTCGACAACAAGTACGAAGGCGCCAACGTCGTCGAGCGGGA
>JAPSJU010000276.1 GCA_031178025.1 Agromyces sp.
AGTCATTCGACCTCGACCAGGTCGCCGAGGTGCTCGGCTACCTGCGCGACCTCGGCGCCGACTGGGTCTACCTCTCGCCGCTGCTGCGCGCGGAGGAGGGCTCGGACCACGGGTACGACGTCGTCGACCATTCGCTCGTCGATCCCGCTCGCGGCGGTCGGCCCGCGCTCGAACGCGCCGCAGCGAGAGCGCGGGAACTCGGCATGGGGGTGCTCGTCGACATCGTGCCGAACCACGTCGGCGTGGCGACTCCGCGGTCGATGGGCTGGTGGTGGGACGTGCTCGCCCATGGTCGCGGGTCGCGCTACGCGGAGGCGTTCGACATCGACTGGGACTTCGGCGGCGGACGGGTGCGACTGCCGGTGCTCGGCAGCGACGACGACCTCGCGGCACTGGAATTGGTGGAGGTGAACGACGCCGGGTTCGAGCTGCGCTACTACGACCACCGGTTCCCGGTCGCGCCCGGCACGGCCTCGATCGGCGACGACCCCGCCACCGTGCACGACCGACAGCACTACGAGCTCGTCGACTGGCGCCGCGCCGACCACGACCTCAACTACCGCCGGTTCTTCGCGGTGAACACGCTCGCCGGCATCCGGGTCGAGGTGCCGTGGGTGTTCGACGAGAGCCACGCCGAGATCCTGAGCTGGCTGCGCGACGGGCTCGCCGACGGGCTTCGCGTCGACCACCCGGACGGCCTGCGGCATCCGGGCGCGTACCTCGACCGCCTGGCCGAGACCACGGGCGGCGCATACGTGCTCGTCGAGAAGATCCTCGAAGGCGACGAGCGGATGCCGCCGCAGTGGGCCACGGCCGGAACGACCGGGTACGACGCGCTCGGCGACATCGATCGCGTGCTCGTGGATCCGGCGGGTGAGGCGCCGCTCACGGCGCTCGACGCGAGGCTTCGCGCCGATGCGTCGCCCGACGACGCGGCCGACGGGGACGCGGGCGGGGCCGCCGACTGGGCCACGATGATCCACGGCACGAAGCGCGCCGTCGCCGACGGCATCCTGCACTCCGAGGTGCGCCGGCTGCAGCGCCAGCTGGCGGATGCCGTACCCGAGCTCGAGCCCCATGCCGTCGCCGACGCGGTGGCCGAGCTCCTCGCCTGCTTCCCGGTCTACCGGTCCTACCTGCCGTTCGGCATCGAGCACCTGCACGAGGCGGCCGAACTCGCGGCCCGCCACCGTCCCGACCTCTCGGCGACCGTCGAGCGGCTGCTGCCCGTGCTCGCCGATCCCGGGCATCCTGCCGCGCAGCGCTTCCAGCAGACGAGCGGCATGGTGATGGCCAAGGGCGTCGAGGACACCGCGTTCTACCGGTACACCCGGCTGACGAGCCTCACCGAGGTCGGCGGCGACCCGTCCGAGTTCTCGGTGGACGTCGACACCTTCCACGCCCGGTCGCGCGACCGACTCGAGCGGGTGCCGCACTCGATGACCACGCTGTCGACCCACGACACGAAGCGCGGTGAAGACGTGCGGGCGCGCATCGACGCGATCTCGGAACTGCCCGACGAGTGGTCCGCCGCGCTCGACGAGCTGCGGGCGCTGGCTCCACTCGGCGACGGCCCCCTCGAGCACCTGCTCTGGCAGGCGATCATCGGCGCCTGGCCCGCGAGCCGTGAGCGACTGCACGCGTACGCCGAGAAGGCGGCGCGCGAAGCGGGGAACTCCACGACGTGGACGGCACCCGACGCCGCCTTCGAGACGCGCATGCACGCGCTCGTCGACGCCGCGTTCGACGATGAGCGCGTCGGCGAGCTCGTCGCGCGGCTCGTGCGCCGGCTCGAGGCGCCGGGATGGTCGAACTCGCTCGCCGCGAAGCTCCTGCAGCTGACCGCGCCCGGCGTGCCCGACGTGTACCAGGGCAGCGAGCTGTGGGAGCAGTCGCTCGTCGACCCCGACAATCGACGCCCCGTCGACTTCGGCGAGCGCCGCCGGATGCTCGCGGAGCTCGACGCCGGAGCCCTGCCGCCGGTCGACGCGACCGCAGCGGCCAAGCTGCTCGTCACGAGCCGTGCCCTGCGCCTGCGGCGCGATCGGCCAGAGCTCTTCCGCGACTACCGTCCTCTCGCGGCATCCGGGCCGGCTGCCGACCACCTCGTGGCCTTCGACCGAGGCGGCGCGATCACGCTCGCCACCCGGCTGCCCGTCGGGCTCGCCGCCCTCGGCGGATGGCACGACACCACCGTCGACGTCGGCACCGCGCCGCTCGTCGACGTCATCTCGGGGCGACGTCACCCCAGCGGCGAACTGCACCTCGCGGAGGTCTTCCGCGACTATCCCGTGGCGTTGCTCATCGAAGGAGGAGGGCAGTGACCGTGTCAGGACGAAGCGGCATGACGGAGTTCCGCGTCTGGGCACCGCGAGCGACGCGGATGACCCTGCAGCTCGACGGGCAGCGGCATGCGATGACCGAGGAGGCCGACGGCTGGTGGGCCGCCACCGGCGAGGGCCGCGACTACGGCTACCTCATCGACGACGCCGACGCGCCCCGTCCCGACCCTCGATCGCGGTGGCAGCCCGACGGCGTGCACGGGCTCTCCCGGGTCTTCGATCCCGGCGCCCACGAGTGGCAGGACGCGGGCTGGAGCGGACGGCAGCTGGCGGGCGGTGTCGTCTACGAACTGCACATCGGCACGTTCACCCCCGCCGGCACGCTCGACGCAGCGATCTCGCGACTCGACCACCTCGTCGCACTCGGCGTCGACTTCGTCGAGGTCCTGCCCGTCAACGCGTTCAACGGCGAGTGGAACTGGGGCTACGACGGAGTGCTCTGGTACGCCGTGCAGGAGAGCTACGGCGGGCCGGCCGCCTACCAGCGCTTCGTCGACGCCTGCCACGCCCACGGACTCGGCGTCATCCAGGACGTCGTCTACAACCACCTCGGGCCGAGCGGCAACTACCTGCCCGAGTTCGGCCCGTACCTGCACGAGGGACGAGCCAACACGTGGGGCTCCTCGGTCAACCTCGACGGGCCCGGCTCCGACCACGTCCGCGAGCACATCATCGAGAACGCGCTGATGTGGCTGCGCGACTACCACGTCGACGGCCTGCGCCTCGACGCCGTGCACGCGCTCGTCGACCACCGCGCCGTCCACCTGCTCGAGGAGCTCGCCGAGCGCGTCGACGTGCTCTCGGCCCACGTCGGCCGACCGCTCACGCTCATCGCCGAGTCGGACCTCAACGACCCCCGGATGATCCGACCTCGCGAGGCGCACGGCCTCGGCATGACGGCGCAGTGGAGCGACGACTTCCACCACGCCGTGCACGTCGCCGTCTC
>JAPSJU010000277.1 GCA_031178025.1 Agromyces sp.
ACGGCGGCTCACCCCTGCAGTGCCTCAGCGAGGCGCACGCGCGGACCCGTCTTCAGCAGCGAGTTGCGGTAGATGCGCTCGCCGATCCAGACCGCGAGCGCCGTCGTGGCGAGCAGCAGCACGAGCGAGACGATCGGCTCCCACCACTCGGCCTGGCCGAGGAACACCCGCATCGGCATCCCGACCGGTGCCGAGAACGGCACGTAGCTCATGATGCCGAGCACGAGCGGGTCGTCGTTGAAGAAGATGACGAGGAAGTACGGCAGCATCACGAGCATCGTCACGGGCGTCGTGACCGAGCCGATGTCCTCGGCGCGCGAGACCATCGCGGCGGTTGCGGCGAAGAGCGCCGCGAGCATCACGAAGCCGACGGCGAAGAAGACGACGAACCAGATCACCGACGCGCCGAGTCCGCCGAGCAGCACGCGCTGCCCGGTCAGCACCATGCCGAGCGTCGCGAGCACCGCGATCGCGACGATCTGCCCGAACGCCATGACGCTGTTGCCGATCACCTTGCCCGTCAGCAGCGCCCGTGCCGACACGGTCGAGAGCAGGATCTCCACGACGCGCGTCTGCTTCTCCTCGACGACCGACTGCGCGATCGTCGTGCCGAAGGTGAGCGCCGACATGAAGAACACGATGCCGAAGCCGAACGCCACGAGGTAGGCGAGACCCGGCGCCACCGCCGACGGGTCGAGCAGCTCGACCGTCGGGTGCACCGAGAGCGCGTCGATCACCGACTCCGGCGGTGCATCGAGCCCGAACACCGTGATGCCCAGGGGGTCGGACGCCGAGGGCGCGACGATCGCGTCGACCTCGCCGGAGCGGAGCATCCGCTCGGCGTCGTCCTGGTCGGATGCCGCCACCGGCTCGAGGCCATCGACCTCGTCGACGACCGCCGTCGCGCCGGCGACGACGGCGACCTTCGTCGTCGAGGACTGCTCGCCGAGGATGCCGCCGAGCAGCACCGAGGCGAGCACGGCGAGCATGAGCACTCCCGTCGAGATGAGGAACGCCCTGCTGCGCAGGCGCATCGTGATCTCGCGAGCGGCGATGAGGGTGACGTTGTCGGTGAAGCCCGGCGCGGTGCGTTCGGCGCTCATCGCACGACCTCCGTGAAGATCTGGGCGAGCGTGCGCTGCTCGCGGGTGAAGCTCACGACATCGCCGCGGGTGACGGCCTCGGCGAGCACCGCCCGCCGCGCGGCATCCGAGTCGGTCTCGAACACGGCCCATCCGCCGTCGAAGTCCGCGACGCGGATCCCGGGTTGCTCGCGGAGCCAGCCCGCGTCGCCCGACATGAGCAGCTCCCAGCGCTCCGATCCGTTCGCCGCGCGGAGCGACTCGCGGGTGCCGGCCGCCGCGATGCGGCCGTCGGCGATGATGACGAGGTCGTCGCAGAGCCGTTCGACGATGTCGAGCTGGTGCGAGGAGAAGAGCACCGGTGCTCCGGATGCCGCGACGTCCGCGAGCACCGCCTGCACCGTCTCGACGGCCAGCGGATCGAGACCCGAGAACGGCTCGTCGAGCACGAGCACCTCGGGCCGGTGCACGAGCGCGGCGGCGATCTGCGCGCGCTGCTGGTTGCCGAGCGAGAGGCGCTCGATCGTGTCGTCGATGCGCTCCCCGAGGCCGAGTCGCTCGAGGAGCTCGAGGGCGTTGCGACGGGCCGCGGCCGCCGACCACCCGTGGAGCCGCGCGAGGTACACGGTCTGCTCGAGCACGCGCATCTTCGGGTAGAGGCCGCGTTCCTCCGGCATGTAGCCGAAGCGGCGCCGGTCGGCTTCGGTGAGCGGAGCACCGTCGAGGACGACGGTGCCGCCGTCGGCCGCGAGCACGCCGAGGATGATCCGCATCGTCGTCGTCTTGCCGGCGCCGTTGCCGCCGACGAAGCCGGTGAGGCGGCGATCGCCGACGGTGAAGCTGACGCGGTCGAGGGCGAGGCGCTCGCCGTAGCGCTTGGTGACGTCGTGGAGTTCGAGCATGGCATCACGCTACGGATGCGTCGGGGTGCGCGGCGTCCGCCGGGCGACGGGTTCTCGTCGTCCGCCGCACGAGGGAGGTCTTCCGGATGTCGGGGGTGCTCGATACGCTCGCACCCGTGATGGAGCAGCGAAGCGGCATGCGCACCTTCCTCCACGTGCTCGCGAACACGATGATCGCGAACGTGACCACGAGCTTCCTCTGGTTCGCGCTCACCTTCTGGGTGTACCTCGAGACGCGCTCGGTGCTCGCGACGGGCATCATCGGCGGGGCGTACATGCTGCTCGTCGCCGCCTTCGGCATCGTGTTCGGCACCATCGTCGACCGCCACCGCAAGCACCGCGTCATGGTGCTGTCGAGCGTCGTCACGCTCGGCGCGTTCGCCGTCGCCGGGCTGCTCTATCTCGCGCAGCCCGAGTCGGCGCTCGTCGATCTCGGCGGACCGTGGTTCTGGGTGTTCGCCGGCGTCATCCTCTTCGGCTCCGTCATCGAGAACATGCGCAACATCGCGCTCTCGACGACCGTCACCCTGCTCGTGCCCGTCGAGCGGCACGCGAACGCGAACGGCATGGTCGGCACCGTGCAGGGGCTCGCGTTCATCGTGACGAGCGTGTTCAGCGGCCTCGCGATCGGCATCCTCGGCATGGGCTGGACCCTCGCGATCGCGATCGCCGCGACCCTCGTCGCGCTCGTGCACCTGCTGTTCGTGCGCATCCCCGAGGATCAGCCGATGGCCGATGACGGGCGCCCGCCGGCGATCGACCTCCGCGGCAGCATCGCGGCGATCCGCTCGGCCCCCGGCCTGTTCGCGCTCATCCTGTTCTCGACGTTCAACAACCTCATCGGCGGCGTCTACATCGCGCTCATGGACCCGTACGGGCTCACGCTGTTCCCCGTCGAGGCGTGGGGCATCGTGCTCGGCGTCGTGTCGACCGGCTTCATCATCGGCGGCATCGTGATCGCGAAATGGGGTCTCGGCCGCAATCCGATCCGCACGATGCTGCTCGTGGTGGTCGGGATGGGGCTGCTCGGTGCGCTCTTCACCGTCCGGGAGTGGTGGCTGCTCTATGCGGCGGGCATCTGGCTGTACATGATGCTCATCCCAGCGGTGGAGGCCGCCGAGCAGACCGTCATCCAGAAGGTGGTCCCGTTCCGTCGCCAGGGCCGCGTGTTCGGCTTCGCCCAGGCCTTCGAAGCCGCGGCGGCACCCGTCACCGCCTTCCTCATCGCTCCGATCGCCGAGTTCTGGATCATCCCGTACATGGCGTCCCGCGACGGGCGCACCACCTGGGGGTGG
>JAPSJU010000278.1 GCA_031178025.1 Agromyces sp.
ATTCGGCGCGCACCACGACGTCGGATGCCGAGCTCGACGACCCGCGCGAGGCGGGCGGAAGCGGCGATCCGGACGGCGAACATGGATCGACCCTACCGAGGCGTGTCGTGCTCGTGCAATTCGACGCACTGTCGTCGGCATAGGCTCGGCGTGACGGATCATCAGGTCGATCGAGGAGGATTCCATGGCGTTGCGCGTGCTGTTCATCGGCGGGAACGGGATCATCAGCTCGGCGACGAGCGCGCGGCTCGTCGAGCGTGGTGACGAGCTCACCCTCCTGAACCGGGGCATGAGCCGCCTGCGCCCTTCGATCGTGGGGGCCAGGCACCTCACTGGCGATGCGTCGGATGAGGCGTCCATCGCGGCGGCGATCGGCGACGAGGTGTTCGACGTGGTCGTCGACTTCCTCGCCTTCTCGCCCGAGCAGGTCGAACGCGACATCCGGCTGTTCGAGGGCCGCTGCCGCCAGTTCGTCTACATCTCGTCGGCGTCGGCCTACCAGAAGCCCGTGGCACGCCTGCCGATCACCGAATCGACGCCGCTGCGCAACCCGTACTGGCAGTACTCGCGCGACAAGATCGCGGGCGAGGACGTGCTCGTCGCCGCCTACCGCGATCGTGGATTCCCGATGACGATCATCCGCCCGTCGCACACCTACGACGCGACGAGCGTGCCGCTGCTGGGCGGCTGGACCGCCGTCGACCGCATGCGACGGGGACTGCCCGTCGTCGTGCACGGCGACGGCACGAGCCTGTGGACCATGACGCACACTCGGGACTTCGCCGTGGCGCTCTCGGGGCTCCTCGGCAACGATCGTGCCGTCGGCGAGGCGTTCCACATCACCTCGGACGAGGCGCTCACCTGGACGGCGCTCTTCGAACTGTTCGCGCAGGCGGCCGGTGCCGAGTTCCGACCGGTGTACGTCGCGAGCGAGGCGATCGCGCGCGAGCTCCCCGACCAGGGCCCCGGCCTCCTCGGCGACAAGGCGCACTCGGTCGTCTTCGACAATGCGAAGGTGAAGGCCCTGGTGCCCGAGTACCGCGCCGTGACGCCGTTCTGGCGTGGCGCACGGGAGATCGTCGACTGGCATGACGCGGACGCGTCGCGACAGGTCGTCGACCCCGCACTGGATGCGGCGTTCGACCGCATCATCCGGCGCTACGGACCCTGACGACTGCTCCCGGGAGCGGTGTCGATCGCCCGCTGTCACCCGGCCGAGTTCCCGACGTCAGTCCCGGATCCTGGCGCCCGTGCGTTCGGCAGCGACGGCAGCACCCGCGAGTTTCGCCTCGCTCGCTTCAGCCGCCGTCAGCGTGCGGTCGGGCGCACGGAATCGAAGCGCGAACGTGAGGCTCTTCGCACCATCGGGCACCCCCGAGCCCCGGTAGTCGTCGACGAGACGCAGGTCCTCGAGCAGGTCACCGGCGCCATCGCGTACCGCGGCGGCGACGTCTGCGGCGGGCACGGCGGCATCGACCACGAGCGAGAGGTCCTGCGTCGCTGCCGGGAGCGTGCCGATCACGCCCGCCTCGAGGGTCGGATCCGTGAGCGCGATGACGGCGTCGAGGTCGATCTCGACCACCGCGACCACCCGGGGCAGATCGGACTCCTCGGCGATCGACGGCAGCAGCTCCCCCGCGAAGCCGACGACGCGACCGGCGACGCGGAGCTCCGCCGTGCGGCCCGGGTGCAGCGCCTGGTGCGCACCCTGTGCGACGTCGATCCGGGCACCGGTCGCGAGCGAGACCTGCCGTACCACGTCGAGCGCATCGACGAGGCCCGCAGGCACCGTCGGCTGCCCCGGCTGCTTGGGAATCGCGTCACCGACGATGAGCGCACCGACGTGGCGCGGCTGCGGCGGGATGCTCGAGAGCAGCGTCTGCAGCTCCGCCTCGCTCGGCCTCGCGTCACCCTGCGGGAGGGTGGCCGTGCCGTACGCCGTGGCCGGCTCGGGCAGGAAGACGAGGCCGAGCTCGAAGATCGACAGGTCGGTCAACCCGCGCGAGCGGTTGCGCCTGGCCGCGGCGATGAGACCGGGCATCAGCGAACGCCGCAGCAGCGACGTGTTCGCATCGAGGGCGTTCGCGAGGCGGACGGATGCCACGGGCGCACCGTCGGCGCTGCCGAAGGTGCGGTTCTCCGCCTCGGTCGCGAACGGGAACGAGAGGACCTCGGTCGAGCCGGCGGCGGCGAGGCCGTCGGCCACCGCGCGACGCAGGCGCTGCGAGCGCGTCAACCCGCGGCCGGGAGGCGCGACCGGCAGCACGGAGGGGATGCGGTGGTAGCCGACGAGTCGCGCGACCTCCTCGGCGAGTTCCGCCCTGCCCGTGAGGTCGGGGCGCCACGAGGGCGGCACCACCTCGAACCCGTCCGCGGTCGGCGTGATCGCACCGCCGATCTCGGCGAGGGCGTCGTGCACCTCCGCGTCGGTGTACTCGACGCCGATGAGCCGCGACACGTACCCCGACGGCAGCGAGATCGCCTCGCGCGCCGCCACGTCGCGCACGAGCGAGCCTCCGTCATCGGCGGAGCCGCCCGCGAGATCGACCATGAGCTGGGCCACCCGGGAGACCGCCACGGACGGGATCTCGGGATCGACGCCGCGCTCGTAGCGCTTCGCCGCCTCGCTCGGCAGCTTGTGCCGTCGAGCCGTCCGGGCGATGGAGACCGGGTCCCAGTTCGCGGCCTCGATGAGCACGTTGCGCGTCCCGTCGCCCATCTCGGTCTCGGCGCCGCCCATGACGCCGCCGAGCCCGATGGGTCCGCGATCGTCGGTGACGACGAGGTCCTCCGGGTGGAGCACGCGCTCCTTCCCGTCGAGCGTGGTGAGGCGCTCGCCGGGCGCGGCACGGCGCACGACGAGCCCTCCGCGCAGCGCGTCGAGGTCGTAGCCGTGGATCGGCTGCCCGAGCTCGAGCATCACGTAGTTCGTGATGTCGACGAGCAGCGAGAGCGAGCGGATGCCGGCGAGCTTCAGCCGCGCGATCATCCACGCCGGCGTCGGACGAGAGGGGTCGACTCCCCGCACGATGCGGGTCGCGAACACCGACGAGCCGAGCCTGCCGCGGATCGGCGCCTCATCGCGGATCTCGACGGGGAAGCCGTCGGCTGAGACATCCGTCGCCGTCACCCCGTGCACCGGATCCCGGAATCGCGCGCCCGTGGCGTGCGCGTACTCCCGTGCCACGCCCCGGATCGAGAACGCGTAGCCGCGGTCGGGCGTGACGTTGATCTCCACGGCGGCGTCATCCAGCCCGAGCAGGCTGATGG
>JAPSJU010000032.1 GCA_031178025.1 Agromyces sp.
CGCGCGGACCGCGCTCGCCGCGGCACTCGAGGAGAGCTCGGTGCGCGAGCTCGAGGCGCGAGCAGAGCTGGCCTCGGCTTCGGAGCTCGTGGATCGCGCCCGTGCCGCCGACCGCTCGATCGCGGCATTCGGCGCGCCGCTTCGCGCGGCGACGGCCTCGCTCGGCAGTCAGGAGTTCGTTCGCCTCGCCCGGTTCGCCGAGAGCGTCGCGGGCCTCGACGGGCCGACCGCGGCAGTGACGGCGGCCGTCACCACGTGGCACGCCGAGCAGGAGCGCATCCTCCGCGAGCGCTACACGAACCACGTCTGGACGGCGGGATGGACTCCGGAGCTCGACGCCTGCCGGGGCTCGGTCGACCTGAGCGCGCAGTACGGCATCCCCGCCATCGCCGAGCACTGGTCGTGCGGCGGCAAGGACTTCCCCGATGAGCCGGGGACCCTGATCACCCTCACCGGCGTGCATGCCGGCACGTACCGCGTGGAGGGCATCGTCGCGATGCTCGACCAGCGCGTCGCCACCACCGCCGACCTGCCGCACGGCTACGAGCTCGTCTACCAGACGTGCCAGAACGGGCAGCCGTCGACGATGTCCCTGACCGCGCTCAGCCGCGTCGGGTGAGCTGTGGGAAAGGCCGGCACCCGCAGGTGCCGGCCCTTCCCGCGACCGCGTCCGCTACGCCGCCTGCTCGAGCTCGCCGGCCTCGCGCACCGAGCGCAGCGCGCTCGCCCACGGCACGAGCTGGTCGAGCTGCGTGGCGAGCATGCCGGCGTGGTAGCCGGCCGGCGTGAACACGGAGTAGTTCTCGAAGTCGGTCATGAGGGAGAACGACACCTGCTGGCGGACGTCGGCGACCTGCAGTTCCGCGAGGATCAGCCGGAGGTGCTCAGCCGCGCGGGTGCCGCCGGCGGAGCCGTAGCTGACGAGCCCGGCCGCCTTGTTGTTCCATTCGCCGTAGACGAAGTCGAGCGCGTTCTTGAGCGCCCCGGAGGTCGAGTGGTTGTACTCGGGCGTCACGAAGATGTAGCCGTCGAAGGAGTCGACCTTGCGAGCCCACGCCTTGGTGTGTTCATGGGCGTACTGGCCCAGGCTCGGCGGGATCGCCTCGTCGAGGTGGGGCAGGGCGAAGTCGGCGAGGTCGACGAGCTCGAACGCGGCGTCGCTGCGAGCGCGCGCGTGCTCGAGTACCCATCGCGCCACCTGGTCGCCGACGCGACCGGGACGGGTGCTGCCGATGATGATGCCGATCTTGACCGGGGACATGTGCGCTCCTGTGTTCGTCGAAGTGGTTGACACGTCACCATAGTACCGTAATTGGATGACGTGTCAACCATCTCGGTCCCACGAGGCTAAGCTGATGACATGTCAACGTCCGAGGTGTCAGAGGTCGACGAGGCCGAGTGGGCGCTGTGGGACGGATTCGGTGCCATGCACGCGCGACTCGCCCGCGAGCTCGACCGCCGGCTGCAGCGCGACGCCGGGATCTCGCAGGGCGACTACGCCGTCATGCTGGCGCTCTTCCGTGCACCCGACCGACGTCTCCGACCGGGCGTGCTGGGCGAGCAGATCGGGTGGGAGAAGAGCCGGCTCTCGCACCAGCTCACGCGCATGGCGGGGCGCGGCCTCGTCGAGCGGGTCGAGTGCGACAGCGACGGTCGCGGCACCGAAGTCGTCCTCACCCGCGCGGGCCGGCTCGCCATGCTGCGGGCGATGCGCAATCACGCGACGGCCATCCGCACCCTGTTCCTCGACGTGCTCGAGCCCCACGAGAAGCGCGCGATCGCGGACGCCTCGGCGCGGGTGCTCGAGCGGCTCGCCGAGACGGACGCACGCGACGCCGACTGACGCTTCGCGGCCCGCCGCCGGCGGCCGGCGGCGGCACAGGCGGAGGGAGCTGCGGCGCGCGGGCGCGACTCAGGAGCCGACGACCACCCGGTCGTGGATCGGCGCCGCCGTGCTCGCGCGCACGACGAGCTCGGGCACGGTCGGCGCGGGCATGAGCCGGTCGTCGTCGCCGAGCACCGCGAGCACCGCGGACATCGCGTCCCGCCCGAGCGTGATGAAGTCCTGGCGCAGGGTCGTCAGCGGCGGGGCGAAGTAGGCCGCCTCGGGGATGTCGTCGAAGCCCACGACGCTCACGTCGTCGGGCACCGAGCGACCGACCTCGGCGAGCGCGTGCATCAGGCCGAGCGCCATCTGGTCGTTCGACACGAACACCGCGGTCATCTCGCGATCGCGGGCGAGCGTCCGCCCGTGCACGTACCCGCTCCCCGGTGACCAGTCGCCGATGAGCGGCTCCCGCGCGGGCAGGCCGTGCTCGCCGAGCGCCGATGACCAGCCCCGCAGCCGCTCGGCGGCGTCCATCGCGTTCGCCGGGCCGCTGACGTGCCGGATCTCCCGGTGGCCGAGGCTCACGAGGTGGTCGACCGCGAGCCGTGCGCCCGAGTACTGGTCGAGCCAGACGCGGTGCATGCGGCCCCGGTCCTCCGAGGCGACGGCGACGATGGGCACGCCGAGCTCGATGCCGTCGAGGGCGTCGAGGGCGCCACGATCCGCCGCGATGAGCACGATGGCCTCGACGTTCTGGCGCACGAGGAGCTCCGCAGCGGAGCGCAGGCTCGGCGCATCCGTCTCGAGCATGCTCGCCGTGATCACCGAGTAGCGGGCATCGCGGGCCGCCTCGTTGAAGTGCAGGGCCGTGCTCGAGGGGCCGTAGTCGGGCGCGCCCGTGACGATGAGCCCGAGCGTGCGCGTGCGGCGGGTGACGAGTGCGCGGGCGGCCGGCGACGGCACGTACCGCAGCTGCGTGATGGCCTGCTCGACCCGCGCCCGAGTCGCGGGCCGCACGTTCGGGAGGTCGTTGAGCACGCGCGAGACGGTCTGGTGGGACACCCCCGCGAGCCGGGCGACGTCGAAGATCGTCGCGACCCGGGTCTTGTCCTCTCGGTCGCTCACGCGCTGCTGCACTCCTGCCCCGCGCCCGCGGCGCGATCCTCTAGGTCGATTATCATGCCCACGGGTGCGCGGGTGGCGGAGGCGGGCTCACCGCCTTCGGGCGGTCAGCACCTTCTGCAGGATGATGAACACGAGCAGCAGCGCGCCGATGAAGATCTTCGTCCACCACGACGAGAGCGTGCCCTCGAAGGTGATGATCGTCTGGATGACTCCGAGCACGAGCACGCCGAGCACCGACCCGAGCACGAATCCGTAGCCGCCCGTGAGCAGCGTGCCGCCGATCACCACGGCCGCGATGGCGTCGAGTTCGGTGCCGACCGCGGTGAGCGGATACCCCGACAGCGTGTAGAAGGTGAACAGCACGCCGGCCAGGCCCGAGCAGAACCCGCTGATCACGTAGACGAGCACCTTGGTGCGTGCGACCGGCAGGCCCATGAGCAGGCCGCTCTGCTCACCGCCGCCGATCGCGTAGACCGTGCGACCGAAGCGCGTCGCGTGCAGCACCCACACGGCGACCGCGACGACGGCGACCGCGATGATGACGCTGGGGGTGATCGAGAGGTTGCCGCCCAGCGGGATGCGGGCGATCGCGAGCTGCACGAACGTGGGGTCGGTGATCGAGATGGAGTTCTGGCTGATGACGTAGCAGAGGCCTCGGGCGAGGAACATCGCCGCAAGGGTCGCGATGAACGGCTGCACCTTGAAGACGTGGATCATGAGCCCCACGAGCAGGCCCAGCACGCTCGTGAGCACGAGGATGAGCGGGATCACCACCGCGGGCGACCACCCCGTCTGCAGGAGGCTGGCGGCGATCATCCCGCTGAGCGCGACGACCGCGCCGACCGAGAGGTCGATGCCGCCCGTCAGGATCACGAACGTCATGCCGACCGCGAGCACGATGAGGTACGAGTTGTCGACCAGCAGGTTCAGGAACACCTGGCCCGAGAAGAACCCGCGGTAGCGCACGCCGCCGATCACGAAGACGGCGACGAAGAGCACCGCGGTCACGATGACCGGGCCGTACTTCGGGCTCGTCAGGAGCGAGCGGATGCCGCTGCCGATCCGGGCGACCCGGCTGCCGCCTGCGGCGTCCGGTCGGTTCCCCGATCCCGGGCCGATGCCTCGGTCGGCGGCGCCGCCACCCCGAGAGGGGCGCTTCGGACGCTCTGGGGCGTCGAGGAGGTTCGTCATGATGCGGCCACACCCTTCCCGGCGCGCAGGGCGAGCCGTCGTCGGACGCCGCTGAACGCCTCAGCGGTGGTCGGCGATTGGAGCAGGCACACGACGGTCACGACGGCGGCCTTGAACACCATCGTCGCGATCGGCGGAATGCCCACCGTGTACACCGTGGTCACGAGCGTCTGGATGACGAGCGCGCCCACGAGCGTGCCGAGCAGCGAGTAGCGGCCGCCGGCCAGCGAGGTGCCGCCGATCACGACCGCGAGGATCGCATCGAGCTCGATGAACAGGCCGGTGTTGTTCGCGTCGGCCGCGGCGGTGTTCGCCGTGAGGATGAGCCCCGCGATCGCCGCGCAGAACGCGCAGAACGTGTAGACGGCGAACAGCAGCCCGCGAGCCCGCACGCCGGCCTGCCGGCTCGCCTCCGGGTTGATGCCGACCGACTCGATGAACATCCCGAGGGCCGTGCGCCGCGTGATGAGCGCGGCGAGGCCGAAGACGACCGCCGCGATGATGACGGCGATCGGCACGCCGAACCAGAATCCCGAACCGAGGAACTTGAACGGCGGGCTGTTCACCGTGAGGATCTGCCCCTCGGTGATGAGCATGGCGACGCCGCGCCCCGCGGTCATGAGGATGAGCGTCGCGATGATCGGCTGGATGCCGAGCACCGCGACGAGGAAGCCGTTCCACACGCCGAGCACGAGCGAGATCAGCAGGGCGACCGACACGGCCACCGCCACCGTGGCGAGGCTGCCGGGTTCCGGTGAGCCGAGGATGATCGAACAGGCCACGGCGCCCGAGATGGCGGCGACCGCGCCGACGGAGAGGTCGATGCCCCGCGTGGCGATGACGAGGGTCATGCCCACCGCGATGATGAGCGTCGGCGCGCCGTTGCGGAGGATGTCGATGAGGCTGCCGAACAGGTGCCCGTCGCGCACGCTGATCGTGAAGAACCCGGGGAACGCGATGAGGTTGATCGTGAAGAGGATGAGGAGCATCACGACCGGCCAGAACAGGCGGTGCGCGACGACCTTGGCGAGCACGGCGCTCATGCGCGGCCTCCTGGGGCGTGGTCGGTGGGGGCGAGTGGTGCGGATGCCGCAGGCGGTGCGGCATCCGATGCGACGACGGATGCCGCGAGCAGCGTGTCATCCGCTTCGACCGAACCGTCGGCGATCAGCGCGAGCAGGGCGTCGACGGTGAGGCCGTCGTTCTCGAGGTCGGCGACGACGCGCCGATCGCGGAGCACGACGACCCGGTGGCTCAGCCGCAGCACCTCCTCGAGCTCGGCGGAGATGAACAGCACGCTCATGCCGTTCTCGGCGAGGGTGAAGACGAGCTTCTGGATCTCGGCCTTCGCGCCGATGTCGATGCCGCGGGTCGGCTCGTCGAGGATGAGCAGCCGGGGTGCGATCGCGAGCCATCGGGCGAGCAGCACCTTCTGCTGGTTGCCCCCCGAGAGGTTGCGCACGAGGGCGTCGGGGTTGGCGGGCCGGATGTTGAGGGCCTGGATGTAGCTCTGCGTGAGCTCGTCCTGCCGCTTCTTCGGGATGGGGCGGAACCAGCCCCGGTCGGCCTGGAGTGCGAGCACGATGTTGTCGCGCACGGTGAGGTCGCCGACGATCCCCTCGTCGCGGCGGTTCTCGGAGGAGAACGCGATGCGGTGGGAGATGGCCTGGCGGGGCGTGCGCAGCCTGGTGACCCTGCCGAGGATCGCGAGCTCGCCCGTGTCGGCGCGATCGATGCCGCCGAGCAGGCGCGCGAACTCGGTGCGGCCCGAACCGAGCAGGCCGGCGAGTCCGACGACCTCGCCCGCCGCGATCGGCAGGTCGGCGGGCTGGATGCCGCCGCGGCGGCCGAGCTTGCTGGCGTGCACGAACGTCGCGGCATCCGATTCGTCGACGACCACCGAGCGGGCGCGCTGCTCGAGGTCGTCGAGTGCGGTGAGCTCCTTGCCGATCATCTTCTGCACGAGGTCGATGCGAAGGAGCTCCTCGACGAGGTACTCCCCCACCAGCTTGCCGTTGCGCAGCACCGTCAGCCGGTCGCAGATCTCGTACACCTGGTCGAGGAAGTGCGAGACGAAGAGGATGGCGACACCCTGCTCCTTGAGCGAGCGGATGACGCGGAAGAGCTCGGCGACCTCGTCGGAATCGAGGCTCGAGGTGGGCTCGTCGAGGATGAGCACCTTCGCGTTCACGTCGATCGCCCTGGCGATCGCGATGAGCTGCTGCACGGCGAGGGAGTGGTCGCCGAGGAGGGAGCCGGGGTCGATGTCGAGGTTGAGTCCCTGCAGCAGCGCCGCCGAGCGACGGCGCATGGCGCGCCAGTCGATCGCACCGAAGCGGCGCGGCTCGCGGCCGAGCATGATGTTCTCGGCGACCGAGAGGTTCGGCAGGAGGTTGACCTCCTGGTACACGGTCGAGATCCCGGCGGCCTGCGCCTGCGCGGGACCGCCGAACGCCACGTGGGTGCCCTCGAGGCTGATCGTGCCGCCGTCGATGCCGTACACGCCGGTGAGCGCCTTGATGAGCGTCGACTTGCCGGCGCCGTTCTCGCCCATGAGCGAGTGCACCTCACCGGGGAACATGCGGAAGTCGACGCCGTCGAGCGCCTTGACGCCGGGGAATTCGATCGAGATGCCGCGCATCTCGACGACGGGGGCGGCCGGGTCGGTCATGGTTCTCTCCATCGAGTGGTACCGGATGCGGCGAGTGGGGTGGTGGGTGCGCGGACGGACCGCACGCGCACCCACCGTCGCTCCGTGTGGAGCAGTCTGTCAGTACTGGCGGTCGGGCAGTGCCTCGATCGCCTGTTCCTGCGTGAAGGTGGTCTCCTCGGTGATGATGCGCTTCTCCGGCGCTTCCCCGTCGTTGATCTGCTTCACGATCTCGATGAGCTGCTTGCCGAGCAGGGGCGAGCACTCGACGATGAAGTTGATCTTGCCGTCGGCGAGCGCCTGCATGCCGTCCTTCACCGCGTCGACCGTGACGATCTTGATGTCCTTGCCGGGGACGAGGCCGGCGGCCTCGATCGCCTCGATGGCACCGAGCCCCATGTCGTCGTTGTGCGCGTAGATGAGGTCGACGCCGGGGTTCGACTTCAGCAGCGCTTCGGTGACCTGCTTGCCGCCGGCGCGCGTGAAGTCGCCGGTCTGGCTGGCCACGACCTCGAGGGCGGGGTTCTCGGCGATGACCTCGGCGAAGCCCTCGGCGCGGTCGATCGCCGGAGCGGCGCCGGTCGTGCCCTCGAGCTGGATGATCTCGACGGGCTCGGTCGCGTCGGCGTACTCCTCGAGCACCCACTGCCCGGCCTTCTTGCCCTCCTCGACGAAGTCGGAACCGAGGAACGAGACGTAGAGCGAGTCGTCCTTCGAGTCGACCGCGCGGTCGGTGAGCACGACGGGGATACCGGCGGCCTTGGCCTCGTTGAGCACGGCGTCCCAGCCGGTCTCGACGACGGGCGAGAAGGCGATGACGTCGACCTGCTGCTGGATGTAGGAGCGGATCGCCTTGATCTGGTTCTCCTGCTTCTGCTGCGCGTCGGAGAACTTCAGCTCGATGCCGGCCTCCTCGAAGGCCGACTGGATGTCCTTCGTGTTCGCGGTGCGCCATCCGCTCTCCGCGCCGACCTGCGCGAACCCGACGACCAGCTCGTCGAGCGGCTTGGGGCCGTCGGCTGTGCCGCCGCCTGCGCTGGCGCATCCGGCCAGGGCGACGAGCATCGCGCCGGCTGCTGCGATTCCGATGAGCTTCTTCATCAGCGTGAACCTCCTTGTTCAGTGGTGCCGGCGAAGCGGGCGTTGCTGCGTTCCTGGTGCGCCGGGCGGCCAGTTCGCTCTGGCCGCACTCGCGATGTTAGCGCTCACTTGTTAGCGCTCACAAGTGGCAGTTCGGTAACGGATGCATCACGGTGGCGCGGCGACTGTGAGCGCTCAACCTGCAGCGAGCGGCGGGGACGAACCCGGCGGATACGAGCGCCGAGCGTCGAGTGTCAGGCCTTGGCGGCCTTCGCCGCGGCCTTCGCGGCCTGCTTCGTGGCGCGCACCTTGGCGAGGGACTCGGGGCTGTCGATGTCGGCGACCGAGGCGTACGACCCCTCGGCGCCGTAATGGCCGGCGGCCTCGCGCCACCCGCTCGCCTGCAATCCGAGCCGCTTGCCGAGCAGGGCGAGGAAGATCTTCGCCTTCTGCTCGCCGAAGCCGGGCAGCCGTTGCAGTCGGCGCAGCACCTCGGCGCCGTCGGGCTCGCCCCGGGTCCAGATGGCGGCTGCGTCGCCGCCCCAGTCGTCGCGCACCGCTGCGGCGAGGGACTGCACCCGCCCGGCCATGGATCCGGGGAAGCGATGCACCGAGGGTCGCTGCGTGAACAGCTCGACGAACGCCGCCGGATCGTGTCCTGCGATGGCGGCCGGCTCGATGGTGCCGAGTCGTTCGCGGATCTTCAGCGGCCCGGCGAACGCGGTCTCCATCGGCACCTGCTGATCGAGGAGCATCCCGGTCAGCAGCGCGAACGCGTCGTCGCTCAGGAGTCGGTCGGCAGCGGGGTCTCCGGTGATGTGCAGCGCCATGCCCCAATCCTGCCATTCCCGCCGGCGAGGAGCCGGACGTGGCTGCGCCTCCCGACTACTCGGCTGCCGTCGCGGCCACGACCGGGCGACGGGCTCGCGGCCGTGCCGTGCTCGACCTCACGACGAGCTCCGGCACGCGGGCGGGACGGTCGGCCGCGGTCGGCTCGTCGCGCAGCGCATCGAGCACGGTCGCCACGATGTCGCGGCCGAGCAGCTCGAAGTCCTGGCGCATGGTGGTCAGGGCGGGCGAGAAGTAGGCGGCCTCCGGGATGTCGTCGAACCCGATCACGCTGAGGTCGTCGGGCACGCGCACCCCGGCCTCGTGGGCGGCGTGCAGCACGCCGAGCGACATCTGGTCGTTGCCCACGAACACGGCGGTCGCGATCCCCTCGTCGAGCAGCACGTCGCCTGCGGCGTTCCCGGATGCCGCCAGCCAGTCGCCGACGATCGGCTCATGCACGTCGAGCCCGTGGTCGCGCATCGCATCGGTCCAGCCCCGGCGACGCTCCGCGGCATCCATCGAGTCGGCAGGACCGGCGACATGCCGGATCTCGCGGTGACCGAGCGAGATCAGGTGCTCGGTCGCGACCCGTGCACCGGTGTACTGGTCCATCGCGACCCGGTGCAGCCCCGGCGTCGGCTCGGATGCGACGACGACGAGGGGCACCCCCGCGTCGATGCCGGCCAGCACCCCCACCCCCTCGCGCTCCCCCGAGATGAGCACGATCGCCTCGACGCGCTGCAGCGCGAGCCGATGCACGGCCTGCCGCAGCACCTCGGGGTCGAGCGAGCGCATGCTCGCCTGGGTGACCGTGTAGCCGGCCTCGTGCGCCGCCTCGTTGAACCCGAGCGCGGCATTCGACGGCCCGTAGTCGGGGCGACCGGCCTGGATGAGGCCGATGGATCCCGAGCGGCGCGTCGCCATCGCCCGTGCGGCGGGCGACGGGGTGTACGAGAGCTCGGCGATGGCCTGCTCGACGCGCAGCTTCGTCGACGCGGCGACGCCCGTCAGGTCGTTGAGCACCCTCGACACGGTCTGGTGCGAGACACCGGCGCGACGAGCGACGTCGAACATCGTGGGCACGCCGGTCGGCTCGGGCGCGGGGTCGCCGCCGCCCGAGCCTGCCGACACGGATGCCTCCGCGGCATCGGCCCCCGGTGCGGCATCCGTGTCGGTCATCGAGGCGCGATCAGAGCCCCTGCGCGAGGCGGTAGTACGCCTGGTTCCAGCGCGCCTCGCGCTGGAAGCCGGGCAGCGTGGTCTCCTCGTCGATGACGAGCAGCTCGACCTTCGCCATCTCGGCGAAGTCGCGGAACACGTCGACGCCGACCGCGGTCGACATGACCGTGTGGTGCGCGGCGCCGGCCGTGAGCCACGCCGCGGCGCTCGTGTGGAAGTCCGGGGCCGGCTTCCACACGGCGTGGCCCACCGGCAGGTTCGGCAGCGGATGCCGCGGGGCGACGTTCTCGACGACGTTCGCCGTGAGGCGGAACCGGTCACGCATGTCGCTCATCGCGACCACGACGGCGGGGCCGGAGTCGGCGGTGAAGACGAGGCGCACGGGGTCCTCCTTGCCGCCGATCCCGAGCGGGTGGATCTCGAGGGTCGGCTTCGACGTCGTGAGCGACGGCGACACCTCGAGCATGTGCGCACCGAGGATGAGCTCATCGCCGGGCGTCATGTCGTAGGTGTAGTCCTCCATGAGCGAGGCGCCACCGGGCAGCCCTGCGCCCATGACGTTCGCGATGCGCACGAGCACGGCCGTCTTCCAGTCGCCCTCCGCACCGAAGCCGTAGCCGTCGGCCATGAGCCGCTGCACGGCGAGGCCGGGCAGCTGGCGCAGCGCGCCGAGGTCCTCGAACGAGGTCGTGAACGCGCCGAAGCCGCCCTCCTCGAGGAACGCGCGCAGCCCCAGCTCGATCGCCGCGCCGTAGCGCAGCGAGTCGTGGCGATCGCCGCCGCGGCGCAGCTCGGGCACGACGTCATAGAGCTCCTCGTACTCGGCGACGAGTCCGTCGATGTCGCTGTCGGTTGCCGCGTGCACCGCCTCGGCGAGTTCGTTCACGCCCCACGTGTTCACCTGCACGCCGAAACGCAGCTCGGCTTCGGTCTTGTCGCCCTCGGTGACGGCGACGTAGCGCATGTTGTCGCCGAAGCGGGCGAGCTTCAGGCTGCGGGATGCCGCGAGGCCGGCCGCCGCGCGCTGCCAGGTGCCGAGCTCAGCCTGCACCCGCGGGTCGGAGGCGTGTCCGACGATCGTCTTGCGCGGCACGCCGAGCCGCGTCTGGATGTATCCGAACTCGCGGTCGCCGTGGGCCGCCTGGTTCAGGTTCATGAAGTCGAAGTCGATCTCGCCCCACGGCAGCTCGACATTCGCCTGGGTGTGCAGGTGCGCGAGCGGCTTCTGCAGGGCGTCGAGGCCCGCGATCCACATCTTGGCCGGGCTGAAGGTGTGCATCCAGGCGACGACGCCGATGACGTGGTCGGCGGCGTTCGCCTCGAGCGCGGCGCGGCGGATCGACTCGGAGTCCTTCAGCACGGGCTTCCACACGAGCTTCACGGGCACGTCGCCCGCGGCGTCGAGCGCGGCGGCGATCTGCTGCGACTGCGCGGCGACCTGTCGGAGCGTCTCCTCGCCGTAGAGGTTCTGGCTCCCGGTGAGGAACCAGACCTCGTACTGGTCGAGCGAGGTGCTGAGCGGGGTGCGGGTCATGTGTGCGTCCTTCTGGTGCGGTGGTCGGTGGATCGGTCGGCGCCGGTCACAGCGCCTCGACGGCGGCGGCCTCTGCGGCGAGGCCCGCGCGGTAGCGGTCGAGGAACGCGGCGAACCCCGCGACGTCCTCGGGCACGGGGTGCACGGTCTCGAAGCCGGCGCTCGCGAAGACGCGATCGCTGAGGTATGAGCCGAGGTCGGTCTCGGATGAGGCGGAGAGGTACGACGCGAGCACGGCGATTCCCCACGCGCCGCCTTCGGACGCGGTCTCGCCGACCGCGACCGGGGCGTCGAGGGCGCCGGCGAGGAAGCGCTGGGCGACCCCCGCCGTGCGGAAGATGCCGCCGTGCGCGAACATGCGGTCGAGCGCGACGCCTTCACCGGCGAGGACCCGCATGCCCAGCGCGAGCGTGCCGTACACGCCGTACAACTGCGCGCGCATGAAGTTCGCGAGCGTGAGCCGGCTCTCGGGCGTGCGGACGATCAGTGGCCGGCCCTCGGCGAGGCCGGTGATCGGTTCGCCTGCGAGGTAGTTGTACGCCAGCAGTCCGCCGGCATCGGCCTCGCCATGCAGCGCCTCTCGGAAGAGCGCCTCGAAGACCGCGTCGGAGTCGATCGGGGTGCCTGCGGCGGCCGCGAACTGCCCGAAGAGTCCGGCCCACGCGGCGAGCTCGCTCGCGCCGTTGTTGCAGTGCACCATCGCCACCGGATCTCCTGCCGGGGTGGTGACCAGGTCGAGTTCGTGGTGGGCGTGCTCGAGCGGGCGCTCGAGCACGACCATGGCGAAGATGCTCGTGCCGGCGCTGACGTTGCCCGTGCGGGGGGCGACCGAGCAGGTCGCCACCATGCCGGTGCCGGCGTCGCCTTCCGGCGGGCAGAGCGGGGCGCCGGGGCGCAGGGTCCCCGACGGGTCGAGGAGGGCCGCCCCCTCGGCGGTCAGCTCTCCGGCCTGCCTGCCCGCCGGCAGCACCTCGGGAAGGAGCTCGGCGATGCGCAGCCCCGGTGCGCGGTCGGCGACGAGCCCGCCGAACACCTCGAGCAAGCGCGCGTCGTAGTCGTGGGTCGCGGCGTCGATCGGGAACATGCCCGACGCGTCGCCCACGCCGATCGCCTTGCGCCCCGTCAGTCGCCAGTGCACGTACCCGGCGAGCGTGGTGACGAAGTCGAGTCGCGGCACATGCGGCTCCTCGTCGAGCACCGCCTGGTAGAGGTGGGCGATCGACCAGCGCAGCGGGATGTTGAGGCCGAAGCGCTCGCTGAGCTCGGCAGCGGCCACTCCCGTCGAGGTGTTGCGCCAGGTGCGGAACGGCACGAGCAGTTCGTCATCCGCGTCGAACGCGAGGTACCCGTGCATCATCGCGGACACGCCGATCGCGCCGAACGTCTGCGGTGCGACGTCGTAGCGCCGTCGCACGTCGGCGACGAGGTCGGCGTACGCGGCCTGGAGGCCCGACCAGACATCCTCGAGGGAGTAGGTCCAGACGCGATCGACGAAGCGGTTCTCCCACTCGTGGCTGCCCACGGCGAGCACGACGGTGGGGTCCTCGCCGACGAGGCACGCCTTGATGCGCGTCGACCCGAACTCGATGCCGAGCGACGTGCGCCCTTCGAGGATCGCCGTGCGCGGGTCGATCCCGGGCTGCTGGTTCGTGGAAGCCGTCATCGTCGTGCGTCTCCGCTCTGGCCGTAGACGTTCTGGTAGCGGTCGAAGAGACGATCGATCGCGTCCTGCGGAATCGGGATCAACGGGCCGGCCTCGCGGGCCAGGTGCACCGTGCGCGCGACATCCTCGACCATCACCGCCGCCTTCACCGCATCCTTCGCCGTCGCGCCGATCGTGAACGGCCCATGGTTCTGCATCAGCACCGCACGCGAACGATGCCCGGTGAGGGTCTCCACGATGCCGCGACCGATCGAGTCGTCCCCGATGATCGCGAACGGCCCCACCGGGATCGGACCCCCGAACTCATCGGCCATCGCCGTGATCACGCACGGGATCTCCTCCCCACGCGCCGCCCACGCCGTCGCATACGTCGAATGCGTGTGCACCACACCACCCACCTCGGGCATGTTCCGATACACGTATGCGTGCGCCGCCGTGTCCGACGACGGCGACCGCTCACTGCCCGGCGTGCCCTCGATGACGTTGCCGTCCAGATCGCAGAGGATCATGTTCTCCGGCGCCAGCTCGTCATACGACACCCCCGACGGCTTGATCACGAACAACTCCGCCCCGGGCACCCGACCCGACACGTTCCCACCCGTCCACACGACCAGCCCGTACCGCGTGAGCTCCGCATGCAGCTTCGCCACATCCGCGCGCACCCTCGCGATCGC
>JAPSJU010000279.1 GCA_031178025.1 Agromyces sp.
GTGATCGCCGGCATGAGCGCTTCGGGCGTGAGCACGTCGTTCGGTTCTGCATCGGGCCCGGAGGCGCTCAGCACCATCGACATCCACGCGGCGACATCCGTCACGCTCGAGCTCACCCCGCCGGCCGGCGACTCGGGATCGGCGTCGCGGCGCACGGGGGTCACGACCCATTCGCCGTCGTCGAGGACATGCCCGTCGACGCGGTTCTCGCTGGCGAGGTAGTCGTCGAACCGGGACGTGGCCGTGGTCATGCCGAGCGGCTCGTAGAGCACGCGCTCCGAGAGGTCGGCCCAGTCCTCGCCGGCGGCCCGTGCGACCGATTCGGCGGCGGCCGTGATGTCGAAGTTGCCGTACGCGTACGTCGACCGGAACGGCGCGAGCGGCAGATGGCGGAGCCGCTCGAGCACTGCCGCGCGCTCGTACCCGAGATCCTCGAGGTCATCGCCCGCGTGCAACGGGAGGCCGCTGCGGTGCGCATAGAGGTCGCCGATGGTCAGGTGCTCCGTGACCCACGGATCGGCGAGCGCGAACTCGGGCAGATGTTCCACGACCGGGGTGTCCCACGCGACGGTGCCCTCCATCACCTCGTGCACGACGACGGTCGCGCCGAGCGACTTCGACATCGACGCGAGCTGGAAGACCGTGTCGGTGTCGACGGGCTCCTCGGACTCGACGCTCCGAACACCGAATCCCTCGGAGTACACGAGCTTGCCGTCGTGGATCACGGCGACCGCGACTCCCGGCACCCCGGTCTCGTCGAGCAGCTCCTCCACCGATCCGGGCAACGCCTCGACGGCTGCCTCGACGCGCTCCTGCGTCACCGTCGCGACGGCGTCGGCCGGCGGGTTGCCGTAACCCGGGCGATCCGTCGAGATCGGCGGCTCCGACGCGGGTGCGCTCGTCTCGGCGGTGCATCCGCTCATCGTGACGCTCGCCGCCACCACGACTGCGGCGGCTGCGCCCGTTCTCATGTCCCACATGCGAAACCCCCTCGTCGGCCGCACGGCGCACATCGGCGCCAGCATATGGCCAAGCGCGCCCGGCCGCCCTCCCCAATTCGTGCTCCGGGCATCGCGACGTCGGTCGGACGTGGCAGGATCGCGGTGTGACCGACCGTCTCATGCTGCTCGACACCGCCTCGCCGCACTCGGGCGATGGCAGGTTCGTGCGACGGTGCTGCGCATGATCGCCTCCCAGCGCACGCGGGGATGTCCCGTATGACGTCCGTGCCGGATCCCGACGCGATCGCCGTGCGGCTGTGCGATGCGCTCGACCCGGTCATGACCTCGCACGGTTTCGCCGCTGGACAGTCGGGCGCCTCAGCGTCCGTCGTCGGGGTGGTGCACTGCTCGGACCACCGCGACTTCCGCCGACGATTCCCGACGCTCGCACCCGGCATCCAGTACGCGGATGACGGCGCATGCACCGACCTCAACATCTCCGTCGCCCTCGACGGTCCGGCCCGACTCGAGGAGATCCACCTCGACGGCCATCGCCTCGATGAACTCGCACGCGATCTCGGGAGGGACGACCTCCGCCGGCGCATCGGACGCCTCAGGGACCTGCCGCTCAGCGAGGGCATCACCGATCTCCGCGACGTGCTGACCGTGATCTTCTCGACCGCTGCCCACGCGTCCAACCACGACCACAGGGACCGACATGCCTGATCGGCTGATGCTGCTCGATACCGCCTCGCTCTACTTCCGCGCGTTCTACGGTGTACCCGATTCGCTCCGGCGCGCCGACGGCACCCCGGTGAACGCCGTGCGGGGCCTCCTCGACATCATCGCGCGCCTCGTCACCGACTACGAGCCCACCCACCTCGTGGCCTGCTGGGACGACGACTGGCGGCCGCAGTGGCGCGTCGACCTGATCCCGAGCTACAAGGCGCATCGCGTCGCCCAGGCGGATCCCGCCGGTGTCGACGTCGAGGTGACGCCCGACCCGCTCGAGGCGCAGATCCCGATGATCCGCGAGGTGCTCGCCGTCCTCGGCATCCCGGTGGTCGGCGCCGCCGAGCACGAGGCCGACGACGTCATCGGCACCCTCGCCACGCGCTCGCAGATCCCGGTCGACGTGGTCACGGGAGACCGCGACCTCTTCCAGCTCATCGATGACGCCCGCGACGTTCGGGTGGTGTACACGGCGCGCGGCATGAGCAAGCTCGACGTGCTCACCGACGTCAGCGTCGTCGGCAGGTACGGCGTGCTCCCTTCGCAGTACGCGGATTTCGCGGTGCTCCGGGGGGATGCATCGGACGGGCTGCCGGGCGTGGCCGGCATCGGCGAGAAGACCGCCGCGAGCCTGCTGCAGCAGTTCGGCGACCTCGACTCGCTCATCGCGGCCGCCGCGGACCCGGCGGCGCCGCTCTCTGCGACGATGCGAGCCAAGGTCAGCGCTGCAGCCGACTACCTCTCCGTCGCACCGACCGTCGTCGAGGTCGTCCGCGACCTCGAGCTCGATGAGCTCGACGCCCGCATCCGTCCGCTCGACGCCGCCCGGGCGGCCGAGCTCGCACGACTCGCCGCCGAGTGGAACCTCGGCGGCGCAGCCGATCGCGTGCTCCGTGCCATCGGCACGAGCGACGCGGCGGCCTGATCCGAGGAGGAACGCCCATGGCCAGATTCGTCGTCGACGCGAGCGCGGTGCTCGAGCTCGTGACCGAGGAGTTCGCGGGGCCCGGCGATCACGAACTGCTCGCGCCGACGCTGCTGCGATCGCAGACGCTCTCGGCGTTGCACGAGGCGGTGCACCGAGGCGAGCTGCCGGCAGAGGTCGCGACCGAGCGACTCGCGCGCATCTCCGGACTGCCCATCCGGCTGCTCGGCGACTCCGTGCTGCGACGCCGGGCGTGGAAGCTCGCCGATGATCTCGGCTGGGCCTCGACGTACGACGCCGAATACCTCGCGCTGACGCTGTTGCACGGCGATGCGTTCATCACCCTCGACGAGGACCTGGCGCGCAGGGCCGACGGCGTCGTCACGCTGGCCTCGATCGACGAGCTCCTGACGATCGGCCGCGCCTCCGGCTGAATCCGAGCCGCCCGAGCATGAAAAAGCCCCGAACCTGGCGAGAGGTTCGGGGCTTTCGTGCACCCCCAGGGACTTGAACCCTGAACCCACTGATTAAGAGTCAGTTGCTCTGCCGATTGAGCTAGAGGTGCATGATCCGGACAATACCCGCAACCCGAACCGAGGGACCACGTTATCAGGTGATCGGCCCCCAACGCCAATCGGGACCGGCCGAGCTG
>JAPSJU010000280.1 GCA_031178025.1 Agromyces sp.
CCCTGCCGACCATGGAGTGGCCGACGGCGAGCGGATCCGTCATGGTGCAGCTCTCGAGGCCCTGACCCGACGTCCGCTCGGAAGGTACGTGGTCTCCGCACGCGGAACTACGTGGTTTCCCCTACTCGGTGCGTCGCGACGCCGTGCACGCTGGAGGTCACCCCACACCAACAGGAGGATGAGATGACGCTCTTCATGGACATTCACGAGAAGGTCGAGGGACTCACCGTCGAGGCGGTCGCCGGAGCGCACGCCAAGGACGTGGAGATCCAGGACCAGTACGGCGTCGAGTACAAGCAGTACTGGTTCAACGAAGCCGCGGGCACGGTCTTCTGCCTCGTCGAGGCTCCCGACGCCGAAGCGGCCGTCGCCGTGCACCGTGAGGCCCACGGGCTCGTGGCCGACCGGCTGATCCCGGTGGAGGAAGGGGTGATGCCGGCGCACTCGCACAGCTGATCGAGATTTCTCGTCGCTTGCGCCTCGAACGGGTTCATAATCCAGATATGACCGCGACCTCGGAGGTCTCGACCGGGCGGGCAGCCAGCCGACGGCTGATCGGTCGGGAGCGCCAGCTCACCCGGCTCGAGGCGCTCCTCGAGGAGGCCATCGCCGGGCACCGGGTGCAGACCGCCTTCGTCGAGGGGGAGGCGGGCATCGGGAAGACCCGCACGGTCGAGGAGTTCGCGACCCGGGCGGTCGCTCGAGGTGCGACGGTGCTCATCGGGCAGTGCGTCGCCGAGGGCGAGTCGATCCTGCCGTATGCGCCGCTCGTCGAGATCTTCGACGACCTCGTGCGACGTCGTGGCGCCCGGGCCATCATCGAGCTCGCCGGGCCGGCGGCGGCGGAGTTGGCACGGCTGGCTCCGCCGCTCGCCGAGTTCGTGCCGGTGTCCGAACCGACGAGGGCGAGCGCGAGTCGGTTGTTCCATGCGGTCCGTGCCGTGATCGATCGCCTCTGCGCGGAGGCGCCGGTCGTCGTCGTGGTGGAGGACCTGCACTGGGCGGACCGGTCGACGCGGGAACTGTTCGCGCTCCTGGTCAGCCAGCTGCGCGGCGGCGCCCTGCTCGTCTTCACCGTGCGCGACGACGAGTCGCCGAATGATGCGGGAGTGGTGAGGTTCATCGCCGAGACCGGCCGAGGATCGAGCCACCATGTCGTGCTCCCTCCCCTCACGCGGGAGGAGCAGGCCAGACAGGTGAGCGACATCCTCGGCGTGCCGCCGCGCACCGCGCTGCTGGACGACGTCTACGCGCGAGCCGAGGGCAACCCGTTCTTCGCCGAGGAACTGCTGGTGCTCGGGCCCGACGAGACCATGCCCGCCACCATCCGCGACCTGCTCCTCGCCCGCCTCGATGCACTCGACCCGCAGACCCGACAGGCCCTGCGTGCCGCGTGCGTGATCGGCCGGAGGATTCCGCACCGGCTGCTGGACCGGGTCGCGGACGTATCGGGCCCGGCGCTCGAGCGCGCCATGCGACCGGCCGTGGAGCATCACGTCCTGCTGACGGAAGGGACCGGGGGCGGCATGTACGTCTTCCGTCACGCCCTGCTGCAGGAGGCGATCGCCGGCGGTCTCCTGCCCGGTGAGGCGGCTCGTCTGCATCGACGCGCGGCGGAGGCGCTCACGGAGTCGCCACTGCTCGCCGGTGATGCGGGGCCGTCGCTCGCCGGCCGTATCGCCCTGCACTGGAACGCGGCCGGCGACGGGCCGCGAGCGCTCGTGGCATCCGTCGAGGCAGCCAGGGTCGCCGCCCAGGCCCTGGCCTTCAGCGAGTCGCTGTCGCACTATGAGCGCGCGGTGAGCCTGATCGACACCGTCCCCGGCGCCGATGCGCTGCTCGACGAGCCGCGGTACCGCGTGCTCTGGTCGGCGGCGGAGGTCGCCCACCTGGCCGCGCGGCCGCAGCGCGCCGCCGAACTCATCCGCCTCGCCATCGCCGCGGTCGACCCGGGCGAGCGGCACCATCACGGCACGCTGCACGAGCGGCTCGGGCGATACCTCTGGATGGCCGCAGAAGGCGAGGAGGCGCTGGCGGCATACGAGCGTGCGGTCGAGCTGGTGCCGTCCGAGCCGATCAGCTCATGGCGGGCCGCGGTGCTCAGCGGCTACTCGCAGGTGCTCATGCTCGCCAGCCGCTTCGAGGAGTCCCTGCCGCTGGCCCGAGAGGCCGTCGAGATCGCCCGGAACGTGCCGGGTGCGCGCTCCATCGAGGGCCACGCCCGGAACAACCTGGGAGTCGATCTCGCCCACTTCGGCCGGATCGACGAGGGGATCGAGCAACTGGAGATGGCGCGCAGGATCGCCGATGAGGAGTTCGTCGACGTGGACGACATCGCGCGCGCGATCGTGAACCTCCACTCGGTGCTGTTCGACGCCGGGCGCATGGCCGAGGCGGCCGACGTGGCGCTCGACGGCATCGAGGTGGTCGAAGCGCTCGGCCTTGCGCATCGCAAGGGCGTGTGGTGCCGCTGCGACGCCGCCATGGCGCTCATCAGCCTTGGCCGCAACGCCCAGGTGATGCGGCTTCTCGATGAGGCGGACGCGCTCGACCCGCAGGGCATCGACCAGGTGCGGCTCGACCTCACCCGGGGAACGGTGCTGTTGCGGCTCGGCGAGCTCGAGCCGGCCCGCTCGTATCTCGAGGAGGCCCGGCGCTCCGGCGCCAGGTTGCTGGACGGACAACTGATCGGCCCCCTCCATGCAGCGCTCGTCGAGGTGCTCTCGTCGCAGGGCGACCGCGACGCTGCGCTCGCCGTCGCGCGCGAGGGACGTGAGAAGCTGCTCGACGAGGAGCCCGCGGTGTTCTGCGTGCCGCTGTTCGCTGCGGCCGTCTCCGCGGCAGCCGCACGTCCGACCGCGGCGGCTCACGTCGACCTGGACACCATGCGCGAGTGGTTCGAACTGTCGGAGCTGGCGCTCCGCCGGTCGCAGGCTGCAGCTCCGGTCGCGACCGCGCTGCACCATGCCGCTGCCTGTGAACTGGCGGAGGCCGAGGGGCGCGTGAATCCGGGTGACTGGCTGGCCGTTGCGAGCGAGTGGCGGCGACTCGAGGAACCGTACCGCGAGGCGCAGGCGCGGATACGAGCGGCCACCGGGTTCCTGTCGGGCGGCGGCGATCGCGATGCAGGGGCGGAGCAGCTCCGTGCCGCGCGCGCGCTCGCGGAGGAGATCGGCGCGCAGGCGCTGCGTGCCACCGCCGAGGACATCGCCAGGCGGGCGAGGGTCGCCCTGCAGCGTGA
>JAPSJU010000033.1 GCA_031178025.1 Agromyces sp.
GCCCCGTCCGCGCCCCCGGGTGGGACGGATGCGGCGAAGCGGACTCGCGACCCCGGCGCTACGCCGCGATGTCGTCGACGAACCGGATGTCGTACACGGCGACCCGTTGGGGCACCCCCTCGAACACCGCGGCCCGGGCATCCGACGCCATGTAGGTGCGCTCGAGCTCGAGGAAGGCGTCTCGATCGCCCGGGGCGCTCACCGCCCACACGAACTCGTTCGACTCGCGCAGCCCGTAGGCGAACTCGATCGTGAAGCCCGCTGCGGGCCGCACTGCGGGCATGGCGCCATGCCACCACTCCACGAACGCGTCGTAGCTTCCGTCGACGAGGGTGTACCGGCGCAACTGGATCGTCTTCACCCGCCCATTCTGCCCTGCGGGACCGCTCCCGTACGACGACCGTTCACCGTGAGGTTCCGCCTCCGACATCCCGGATCCCTAGCGTCGTCGTCGAAGCCAGGGCCGGCACAGCGACGCAGAGGAGATGGAATGACCGAGCAGTTCCCGGTGAGCCGCAGGGCGATCCTGGCCGCGGGAGGACTCGGCGCCATCGGCGCCGCGATCCCCGCGACCACCGCACATGCCGCCTCGGGCAGGGTGCCGGCGTCACCTGCGGGAAGTCCCTCCGCGACCGCGCCGAAGCTCCGCTTCCGCGAGGACGGCACGTTCAAGGTCGTGCAGTTCAACGACACGCAGGACGACGAGCGCACCGATCGACGCACGGTCGAGCTCATCGAGAAGACGCTCGACGCCGAGCAGCCGGATTTCGCGCTCATCAACGGCGATGTCATCACGGGCGGCTGCGAGACGCGTCTCGCGGTGAAGCAGGCGATCAACAACGTCGTCTGGCCGATGGAGCGCCGAGGCATCCCGTGGGCCGTCACGTACGGCAACCACGACGAGGACTCGCTGCCGCAGTCGGGCGTCGACGAGGCGATGATGCTCGAGTTCTACCGCAGCTACGACTTCAACCTCAACGCCGAGAACATCGCCGGCGTGACGGGCACCGGCAACACGATCGTGCCGATCCGCTCGGCGCACGGCGGCCATGACGCCTTCGCGCTGTGGCTGCTGGACTCCGGTCGGTACGCGCCCGACGCCATCGACGGACAGGATTTCGCCGGGTATCCGACGTGGGACTGGCTGCGCATGGACCAGGTCGCCTGGTACCGCGACGAGTCGGCGCGCCTCGAGCAGCGGCTCGGCCGCAAGCTGCCGGGCCTGATGTTCATCCACATCGCGCTGTGGGAGCACCGGTTCATGTGGTGGGGCGGCGTCGACACCCGCACCGAGGCGGATGCCGCACGCGGACGGGTCCGGCACGGCATCGTCGGGGAGCGCAACGAGGACGAGTGCCCGGGCCCCTTCAACTCCGGCATGTTCAATGCGATCCTCGAGCGCGGCGATGTGCGGGGCGTGTTCGTCGGACACGACCACGTCAACGACTACGTCGGCGACTACTACGGCGTGCTGCTCGGCTATGCACCCGGAACGGGGTTCGGCGCGTACGGGCTGCCCGGTGCCGAGCGCAACCGGATGCGCGGCGGCCGGGTCTTCGAGCTCACGCAGGACGGCGACGATGTCGCGATCGCCACCCGCGTCGTCTACGCCCGGGATCTCGGCATCGATCTCACCCCGAACGACCAGCCGATGGAGCCCACGCCACTCGCGCCGAAGCAGGCGGCCGTCTGAGCGGTCGGGGGGATCTCGCCGTCGGCCCCCCACGGCGCCGCCGCATCGTATACGATCACCACCAAGCCGTCGACGACGAAGTGGAGCTCCGGTGCTCGATCCCTCCGATATCGCTGCGATCGCCCGCGAACTCGCCGACGCGGACCGGAACCGCACGGTCGTGCCGCTCCTCACCGCCCGCCATCCCGGCATGGACGTCGATGACGCGTATGCCGTGCAGCGCGAGTGGGCCAAGGGCCGCGTGGCCGCCGGTCACCGCCCCGTCGGGCGGAAGATCGGACTCACCTCGAAGGTGATGCAGGACGCCACGGGCATCGATGAACCGGACTACGGCATCATCTTCGACGACATGGTCATCGAGTCCGGCGCATCCGTGGAGTTCGATCGCTTCCTCAACGTTCGCATCGAGGTCGAGCTCGCCTTCGTGCTCGCCGATCGCCTCGTGGGCCCCGGCGTCACGATCTTCGATGTGCTCGACGCGACGTCCTATGTCGTCCCGGCCCTCGAGATCCTCAACTCGCACATCGAGTTGGAGGGCCGCACGATCGTCGACACGATCTCCGACAACGCCGCGATGGGCGCGATGGTGATGGGCGGCAGGCCGGTGCGCCCCGATGCGATCGACCTGCGCTGGGTGCCGGCGCTCCTCTCGCGCAACCAGACGATCGAGGAGTCGGGCGTCTCGGCTGCCGTGCTCGGCCATCCGGCCATGGGCGTCGCCTGGCTCGCGAACGCCCTCGCGAAGCACGGGCAGGCGCTCGAGGCCGGCGAGATCGTCCTCGCGGGCTCGTTCACGCGGCCCATGTGGGTCGAGCGCGGCGACACGATCTCCGCGGACTACCGCGAGTTGGGAACGGTGACGTGCCGGTTCGAATGACGCTCCCTCCGACGCTCGCCGAGCGGCTCGCCGCATCCGATCGGCCGCTGGCGGGCATGTGGGTGTGCTCGGGCAGTGCGGTGAACGCCGAGATCGCGGCCGGCAGCGGCCTCGACATCGTGCTGATCGACGCCGAGCACTCCCCCAACGACCTGGGTTCGATCCTCGCCCAACTGCACGCCGTCGCCGCCTACCCCGTTGCGCCCCTCGTGCGGCCTCCGATCGGCGACACCGTGGTGATCAAGCAGTATCTCGACGTGGGCGTGCAGAACCTCCTCGTCCCGATGGTCGACTCCCCCGAGCAGGCCGCCGAGCTGGTGCGCGCGGTGCGTTATCCCCCCGCGGGCGTGCGGGGCGTCGGCAGTGCGCTCGCGCGATCCTCCCGCTGGAATCGCGTGCCGGGGTATCTCGCCGACGCGTCGCGCACCGTGTCGCTCTTCGTGCAGGTCGAGTCGGCCGCAGCCGTCGACCGCGTGGAGGCGATCGTCGCGGTCGACGGCGTCGACGGGATCCTCGTGGGCCCGGCCGACCTGGCCGCCTCGATGGGACACCTCGGCGAGCAGGATCACCCCGAGGTGGTCGAGGCGGTGCTCCGCTCGCTCCGAGCCTCGATCGCCGCGGGCAAGCCGGCCGGAGTGAACGCGTTCGCGCCGGACGCCGCCGAACGCTACCGCGCGGCCGGGGCCGCGTTCGTGCTCGTCGGCGCCGACGTGGCCATGCTCGCGCGCGCGTCGGAGGAGCTCGCCGAGCGCTTCATCGACCGCGCGACGACCGCACCGAACGATCGTATATGATTTCGAATACCTGATCAGCCAGACGAGGACGTCCATGAACGGCACCGGCATCGCCGCACGCAAGATCATCGCCGTGCATCTGAACTACCCCTCGCGCGCCGCCCAGCGCGGTCGCACTCCCGCGCAGCCGAGCTACTTCCTCAAGCCCACGTCGTCGATCTCCGAGAGCGGTGCGACGATCGAGCGGCCAGCGGGCGCGGAACTCCTCGCCTTCGAGGGCGAGATCGCCCTCGTGATCGGCGAGCCGGCCCGACGGGTCACCCCGGAGGAGGGCTGGCGGCACGTGGCATCCGTCACCGCGGCGAACGACTTCGGGCTCTACGACCTGCGCGCCGCCGACAAGGGGTCGAACGTGCGCTCGAAGGGAGGCGATGGGTTCACGCCGCTCGGCCCGCGACTCATCGACGCGGCATCCGTCGCTCCCGACGCGCTCCGCGTGCGCACCTGGGTCAACGGGGAGCTCGTGCAGGAGGACACGAGCGCCACCCTGCTCTTCCCGTTCGGCCGGCTCATCGCCGACCTGTCCCAGCTCATCACCCTCGAGACGGGCGACGTCATCCTCACCGGCACGCCGGCCGGGTCCTCCGTCGTCCTGCCCGGCGACGTCGTCGAGGTCGAAGTGGATGCGCCGGACGTCCCCGGGGCGCCGAGCACGGGCCGGCTCGTGACGACCGTGGCCGCCGGGAACGTGCCGTTCGGCGACTTCGGAGCCGTGCCGGCCGTCGACGAGCAGCAGCGGATCGAGGCATGGGGCGACGAGGCCGCGCTCGCTGCGGCGATCGCGGCGGGACGAGCGACGTCCGGCGATCGCTCGCGGCACGGCGAGGCGAAGGCGGCGCCGCCCACCGACGAGCTGCGCGCACTGCTCGCCTCGGTCGGCACCGCGACGCTGAGCGTGCAACTCCGCAAGCGCGGCTACACCGACGTCTTCCTCGAGGGGGTCCGCGCCGACCGGCCCGGCTCCCGCGTCGTCGGCGCGGCGCGCACGCTCCGGCTCATCCCCTTCCGCCCCGACCTCTTCGAGCGCAGGGGCTCGGGCTACAACCCGCAGAAGCTCATCTTCGACACCGTCGGGCCGGGCGAGGTCATCGTCATCGAGGCCCGCGGCGAGCGCGGCACCGGAACGGTCGGCGACGTGCTCGCGCTCCGCGCGCAGGTGCGGGGCGCGGCCGGCATCGTCACCGACGGCGGCACGCGCGACGTCGAGGCCGTCGCCGCGCTCGACATCCCGACGTTCTCGCAGGGACCGCACCCCTCGGTGCTCGGCCGTCGTCACGTCCCGTGGGAGACCGATGTCGCGATCGCGTGCGGCGGTGCCGCCGTCGAACCGGGCGACCTCATCGTCGGCGACGACGACGGCGTCATCGTCATCCCGCCCGCGCTCGCGTGGGACGTGGCGCGCGACGCGGCCGCGCAGGAGGCGGAGGACGAGTGGATCGCCCGTCAGGTGGCCGCCGGGGCATCCGTCGACGGGCTCTTCCCGATGAACGCCGAATGGCGCGCCCGCTTCGAGGCCGACACCGCCGCCCCCGCACGCGGGAGCGGCGCATGAACGGCCGCACCCCGGTCGAGGGCAAGTCCCAGCGCGCCTACCGGTACATCCGGGAGCGCATCGACGACGGGCGCTACGTGCCCGGCTACCGACTCGTGCTCGGCCAGATCGCCGGCGAACTCGCCGTGAGCGTCGTCCCGGTGCGGGAGGCGATCCGCCGGCTCGAGGCCGAGGGCCTCGTGACCTTCGAACGCAACGTCGGCGCGCAGGTCGCGCTCATCAAGGAGACCGAGTACCTGCACACCATGCAGACGCTCTCGATCGTCGAGGGCGCCGCCACCGCGCTGTCCGCGCCGTACCTCGTGCCGGCGCACCTGCGCCGGGCGCGCCGGATCAACGAGCAGATGCGCGCCACGCTCGACGACTTCGAGCCGCACCGCTTCACCGAACTCAACCTCGAGTTCCACTCCGTGCTCTTCGAGGAGTGCCCGAACCCGCACATCCTCGATCTCGTGCACCGCGGCTGGAACCGGATGCGGATGCTGCGCGACTCGTCATTCAGCTTCGTGCCGGGGCGTGCCCGCGAATCCGTGGCCGAGCACGACCGCATCGTCGACCTCATCGAGTCGGGCGCCGAGCCGCTCGAGATCGAGCTCGCCGCCCGGGGCCACCGCACGGCGACCCTGGACGCGGTGCTGGCCTACCAGGCGCAGCAGCACGCGCCCACGCTTCCCGAACCCGTCACCGCAACCGAGAGCCGCATGCCATGACGCACCACATCCCCCAGGGGCTGCCCGACCGGATCCGCCACTACATCGGCGGCGAACTCGTCGATTCCCTCGGCGGCGAGACGTTCGACGTGCTCGATCCCGTCTCCAACGAGGTCTACGTGCAGGCCGCCGCCGGCCAGCGGGCCGACATCGATCGCGCCGTCGCGGCCGCTCGCAGCGCGTTCACCGACGGCCCCTGGCCGCGCATGCTGCCGCGCGCGCGGGCCCGGGTCCTGCACCGCATCGCCGACCTCGTCGAGGCGCAGGACGCCCGGCTCGCCGAACTCGAGACCTTCGACACGGGGCTTCCGATCACCCAGGCCCTCGGCCAGGCGCAGCGCGCCGCCGAGAACTTCCGTTTCTTCGCGGACCTCATCGTCGCGCAGCGCGACGACACGTACAAGGTGCCCGGCCGGCAGGTCAACTACGTGAACCGCAAGCCCATCGGCGTCGCCGGGCTCATCACCCCGTGGAACACGCCGTTCATGCTCGAGTCGTGGAAGCTCGCCCCCGCGCTCGCCACGGGCAACACCGTGGTGCTGAAGCCGGCCGAGTTCACGCCGCTGTCGGCATCGCTCTGGGCCGACATCTTCCGCGAGGCCGGCGTCCCCGACGGCGTCTTCAACCTCGTCAACGGGCTCGGCGAGGACGCCGGCGACGCACTCGTGAAGCATCCCGACGTCCCGCTCATCTCGTTCACGGGCGAGAGCCGCACGGGACAGATCATCTTCGGCAACGCCGCGCCGTTCCTGAAGGGACTCTCGATGGAGCTCGGCGGCAAGTCGCCCGCCGTGGTCTTCGCCGACGCCGACCTCGAACAGGCGCTCGACGCGACCGTGTTCGGGGTGTTCTCGCTCAACGGCGAGCGCTGCACGGCGGGCTCCCGCATCCTCGTCGAGCGGTCGATCTACGACGACTTCGTCGAGCGCTACGCCGAGCGGGCGAAGCGCATCGTCGTCGGCGACCCGCACGACCCGACCACCGAGGTCGGCGCGCTCGTGCACCCCGAGCACTACGAGAAGGTCATGTCCTATGTCGAGATCGGCAAGGGCGAGGGCCGGCTCGTGGCGGGCGGCGGGCGGCCCGAAGGACTCGAACAGGGAAACTACGTCGCCCCCACCGTGTTCGCGGATGTCGCTCCGGACGCCCGGATCTTCCAGGAGGAGATCTTCGGACCGGTCGTCGCGATCACCCCGTTCGACACCGACGAGGAGGCCCTCGCCCTCGCGAACGGGGTGAGGTACGGCCTCGCCGCGTACATCTGGACGAACGACCTCAAGCGCGCCCACAACTTCGCACAGGACGTCGAGGCCGGCATGGTGTGGCTGAACTCCAACAACGTCCGCGACCTGCGCACGCCGTTCGGCGGAGTCAAGGCGTCGGGTCTCGGGCACGAGGGCGGCTACCGCTCCATCGACTTCTACACCGACCAGCAGGCCGTGCACATCTCACTCAGCGACGCGCACTCCCCCCGCTTCGGCACGCGAGGCGCGACGGCGCCGATCGCCACCCCGAATCCCTGAGCTCCCCGTTCACACAGCAAGGACGCTGACATGCAGATCCCCGAACCCGTCACCACCGACACCGACCCGATTCCCGAGCCGGCGAACCGCATCCCCACACCGTCCGCGCCTCCCCCGGATGTGGTGCGGTGCGCCTACATGGAGCTCGTCGTCACGGACCTCGAGGCCTCCCGCCGGTTCTACGTCGACGTGCTCGGCCTCATCGTCACCGAGGAGGACGAGCACGCCGTGTACCTGCGCAGCTTCGAGGAGTTCATCCACCACAACCTCGTACTCCGCACGGGCCCCGTCGCGGCGGTCGCCGCGTTCAGCTACCGCGTGCGCAGCCCCGAAGACCTCGACAAGGCCGTCGCCTTCTACACGGAGCTCGGCTGCCGGGTCGAACGTCGCCCAGGGGGCTTCACCAAGGGCATCGGCGACGCCGTCCGCGTGGAGGACCCGCTCGGCTTCCCGTACGAGTTCTTCCACGACGTCGAGCACGTCGAGCGGCTCGCCTGGCGCTACGACCTCTACACGCCGGGCGCGCTCGTGCGCATCGACCACTTCAACCAGGTGACGCCCGACGTGCCGCGTGCGGTGAAGTACATGGAGGACCTCGGGTTCCGAGTGACCGAGGACATCCAGGACGAGGCCGGCACGGTCTACGCCGCGTGGATGCGCCGAAAGCCCACCGTGCACGACACCGCCATGACCGGCGGTGACGGCCCACGGATGCACCACGTGGCGTTCTCGACGCACGAGAAGCACAACATCATCGCGATCTGCGACAAGCTCGGAGCCCTGCGGATGTCGGACGTGATCGAACGCGGCCCGGGCCGCCACGGGGTCTCGAACGCGTTCTACCTCTACCTGCGCGACCCTGACGGGCACCGCGTCGAGGTGTACACGCAGGACTACTACACGGGCGATCCCGACAACCCGGTGGTCACCTGGGATGTGCACGACAACCAGCGGCGGGACTGGTGGGGCAACCCGGTCGTGCCGAGCTGGTACACGGACGCCTCGTTGGTGCTCGACCTCGACGGCGAGCCGAAGCCCGTGGTCGCCCGCACGGACGACTCCGAGATGGAGGTCACCATCGGAGCGGACGGCTTCTCGTACACCCGGAAGGACGAGGACGCACGCGGGTTCAAGTTGGGCCGCACGCTGTAGAAAAGGGTCGATTCCCGCCGCCGATGATGGTTGACTCCTCACAGCGGCGTGCCATCGGGCCGCCGGCAGCACGTCGCGTGTCCGGGCAACCCGTGGGGCGCGGCGACATCCGTTGGAGGCACAGTGGCGTCGGTACCCGAATCCGTCGACGCGGCGCGCGGGTCGAGCGACGCGGAACCGGCGCTCCTCCTCGGGGGGATGGTGCGGGTGCTCCACCTCGACCGCGTTCGCGACGATCGCGGCACCCTCACCCCCATGACGTTCGACGAGCTCGGATTCCGCGTCGCACGGACGTTCGTGGTGAACGCAGGGCGTGACGCCGTGCGAGGCGGTCATGCACACCGACGTGTGCGCCAGGTCCTCTTCCGGGCGAGCGGAACGATCGAGGTCGAGGTGCGTCACGGCGGCGGGCGGGCCCGGATCACGCTGGGTGAGGATCAGCCGGCGCTGCTGATCGAGCCCGGCGTCTGGGCGCAGCAGACCTACGTCGGCGAGGCGTCGGCACTCATCGTCTTCGCCGACGGTCCGTACGATTCGAGCGAGTACGACGACGAGGATCCCAGCGCTCAGGTGATGCCGTCGTGAGCGCACGTCGCGTCGCGGTCCTGGGCGCCGGGATCATGGGCAGTGCGGTCTCCATCGACCTTGCGCGGCGCGGGTTCGACGTCACGCTCATCGACCGCGAGAGCGAGCCCATGGCGGCGACGAGTCGCTGGAACGAGGGCAAGATCCACCTGGGGTACCTCTACGGCGCGGATCCCACGTTGGCGACCGCGCGGCACCTCCTGCCCGGCGGGCTGCTGTTCACCGAGCTGCTCTCGGAGCTCATCGGCGGGGACGTCGACGGCCACGCGACCACCGACGACGACGTCTACCTCGTGCACCGCGACTCGGTCGTCAGTGCGGATCAGGTGGGTGCGACGTTCGACGCGATCAGTGCCCTCGTCCGTCAGCATCCCGACGCCGGGCGATACGTCGTGGACGTCTCCGAGGCGCGCGCCGCCGCACTCACCCCCGCCGAGCTGCGCGCCGTGGCAGGCGAGGACATCGTCGCCGGGTTCCGCGTTCCCGAGCGCTCCGTGGACACCAGGTGGGTGGCGGATCGACTCGCCGGCGCGGTCGCCGCAGAATCCGGCGTCGAGCTCCGCCTCGGCACCACCGTCCTCGGGGTGGAACAGCGCGACGACGGGAGCACCCCATGGCGCGTGCACGGCGACGACGGGTACGAGGAACGCTTCGATGTCGTGGTGAACGCACTCTGGAACGGCCGGCTTCCGATCGACGTCGCGGCCGGCCTCACCCCCGAACCGCCATGGACCCACCGCTTCCGGTTGTGCGTCTTCCTCCGCACCCGGGCCGAGCGCGAACTCGCGAGCGCCGTCGTGGCCGTCGGACCGTTCGGCGACGTCAAGAACTACAACGGCAGGGACTTCTACCTGTCCTGGTATCCCCTCGGCCTCATCGCGCAGGGGACCGACCTGGAGTTGCGGAGCCCCGAGATCCCGTCGGGGACCGACGCCGAGGCGTTCGTCGACGGCGTCCGCGTCGCCCTCGAGCGCGTCGTGCCGGGTGTCGGCCGCGTGATCGACGATGCCGAGGAACTCACCGTCGAGGGCGGGTTCGTCTTCGCCCGCGGCCGGGGCGCCCTCGACGACCCGCGGTCGGGGCTGCACCGCCGGGACCGCTACGGCGTGCAGCGGCTGGATTCGTACTACTCGGTGGACACCGGCAAGTACTCCACCGCACCGTGGCTGGCCGGTCGGCTCGCCGCAGAGATCGCCGGATGAGGGCGCGGAGGGTTCGGTGACGGCAGAGCGGAGTCCGGGTGCGATGACCGAGTGGAACCCCGTCGTCACCGCCCTGGTGCCGACGTACAACGGCTCGCACTTCATCCTGCGGACCCTCGAGAGTCTCGCGGCCCAGACCTGGCCGCACCTCGAGATCCTGATCGGGGACGACCGGTCGACCGACGACACCCTGGACGTGGTGCGACGATTCGCCGACGCCAACCCGAACACCCGCATCGTGGAACGCGACGTGAACCTCGGGTGGCTGCGCAACTCCAACGACCTCATGGCCCGCGCCACGGGCGAGCTGATGTTCTTCGCATTCCATGACGACGTGGTCGCGCCGAGGTACGTCGAGGAGCTCGTGACGGCGCTGCGTGCGAACCCCCACGCCGTGCTGGCCTTCTCCGACATGCAGGTGCACGAACTGGACGGCACGGTGCGGCTGCACGCGTTCGACGAACTGGAGGGGCTGCGGACCGGGCTCGCGCGGGGGCGGGTGATGATCGAACGACCGGGCGACTGGTGGGTGCCCAATCGCGGGCTCTTCCGCGCCTCGGCGTTCGCCGAGGTCGGCGGCATCCGCCCGAACGACATGGGCGAGTACTCCGCCGACTGGACGTGGCTGTTCGGGCTCTCGCTCATCGGCGAGTTCGTCCGGGTGCCCGAGGTGCTCTGCACGAAGCACTACACCGCTGGGAGCATCTCGAAGAAGTGGCGACACGACGATTCCCAGCTGCTCGCGCTGCGCCGGTCCGGCATCGCCGAGGTCAGGAGGAGCCGGCTCGACCCGATGCGGAAGGTCCTGCTGATGAGCCATCTCTGGCCGCGCATCTACGGGCGGCACCTGCCGAAGGGCGCGAAACGCATCGCCCGGCGTCTGGGCCTGTGACGAGCGGGTCCCCGGCGATCGGCATCACGCCAGGAACGCGATCACCGCGTCCTTGGATGCGCGAGCCGTGAGGGTGGAGAGGTGGTCTCGTCCGGGGATCGACACGTAGTCGGCATCCCATTCGAGTGCGAGTTCGCGTGCCCCCTCGGGTACGGGGTCGTCCTCCCCCGCGACGAACAGCGTCGGGATGCCGCGTCGGATCGAGAGAGGGGCGCCGCGGACCCCTTCGATGCAGGCGAGCAGCGCCTCCCGGTCCCCGCCGGCGGCGAGGGCGGGCCGCAGCACCCGCTCGATGAGCGGATCGCGCGAGGGCTCGTCGCGGAGCAGCACGGCGCGGGCCTCCTCGAGGTCCCATGACGCGAACAGCTCGTGGGGACCGGCACCGCCGATGACGACGCGGCGGGCACGCTCGGGGGCCAGTGCGACCGCAGCGGAGATGGCACGGTTGCCCATCGAGTAGCCCACGAGGTCGGCCCGGTCGACGCCGGCCGAGTCGAGCACGGCCAGCAGGTCGCCGCCCAGTCGCTCCGGAGCATACGAGCCGGCGTCGATCGGCTTGTCGCTCTCGCCGTGACCCCGCAGGTCCATCGCGACCACGGGGCGACCCGCGTCGCGCAGGGCGCGAACCCACCCGGTGCCCTCCCACGTCGACGACGCGTCGGCGGCGAAGCCGTGCACGAGAAGCACGGGCGGTCCGGCGGCATCCGCACCGTCGCCGTCGTGCACGCGATAGGCGATGAGGACGTCGTCGTCGGTCTCGGCGAACAGGGTCGGCGTACGTGCGGGTGCCGCCTGGCTCACCTCGCGGCCCCGTCGGACTCGTTCGACGAGGTGATGACGGCGCCGGCGTGGCCGAGCTCCGCGAGCGCGGCCTCGGACGAGCCCACGGCGACGCCGGCGATGAGGTCGGTGAGGACGCGCACATGCTGACCGTGCTCGAGCGCATCGAGCGCGCTCGCGCGCACGCAGTAGTCGGTGGCGATGCCGACCACGTCGACATCGGTGATCCCGTGGGTGCCGAGCAGCTCGCCGATCGACGCGCCCTCGTCGTCGGTGCCGTCGTAGATGGAGTACGCCGGCTTGCCCTGACCCTTGCGGATGTGCACGTCGACGCCGGAGGTGTCCAGTGCGGGGTGGTACTCGGCGCCCGGCGTGCCTGCGACGCAGTGCGGAGGCCACGTCGTGACGAAGTCGGGCTCCGCATCGACGGCGAAGTGCCCGCCGTTGTCGTTCTCGCCGGAGTGCCAGTCGCGGGATGCCACGACGAGCGAATACGCGTCCCGGTGCGTCGTCAGGTAGTCGGTGATGCCCTGGGCGACCGCCGCCCCTCCGTCGACGCCGAGTGCGCCGCCCTCGGTGAAGTCGTTCTGCACGTCGATGATGAACAGTGCTCGGGTCACGGCTGCTCCTTCCGTCCTACTCACCATTCTGGCCGCAGACCGCCCGGATCACACCCTCGAGCACGTTCACGAGCGCATGGAGCGATTCGGTCGACACCCACTCCTCGTCGGCATGCGCGCCGCCGCCCGCCGCGCCCACGAGCACGACGGGGATCCCCGCCTCGGCGATGAGGCCCGCATCCGTCCACCACGGATCGCCGCGCCGCACGGCGGGGCGGCCGGTGACGCGCTCGACGGCGGCCGGCACGACGCGCGCGATGAGCGAGTCGCCGTCGGCCTCGAGGGCCGGTCGGGCGACGAGCGGGACGATGCGGTCCGGACGGGACGCCGCCAGCGCCTGCACGAGTTCGATTCCGGGGTCCGACTCGCGCGGCAGGGTGCGTCGTTCGACCACGAACGAACACCGGTCGGCGACGGTGGCAGCGTCGGTACCGCCCTCGATCGTCGCGATGCGCGCGCTGCCGGTTCCGAGCAGCGGATGCCGCGGTCCCGCGGTGAGCCGCTCGCCGAGGTTCCGGATGGCGACGAGCCCGTCGAGAGCGCGAGCGATGGCGTCCACGCCGAGCTCGGGCTGCGAGCCGTGCGCCGCCCGTCCCTCGTACTCCACGCGATACCAGGCGAATCCCCGATGTGCGACGGTCACCTCGAGGTCGGTCGGCTCGAGCACGACTGCGGCCACGGGTCGTGGCTGTCGTGCTGCGGATGCTTCGGCGAGCACGTCGATCTCCGCGAGCAGCTCCTCCATGCCGATCGACCCGAACTCCTCGTCCGCCGCGAAGGCGAGCACGATGTCGCCCGTGAGGTCGTCGGGCGCGGCGGATGCGGCGATCATCGCGGCGGCGAGGCCGCCGGCCATGTCGTACGCGCCGCGTCCGACGATGCGGTCGGCAGCGGCAGCGGCAGCGGCGCCTGGAGCGGGCGCTGCGGCCGGTGCGTTCGTCGCCGGTCCTGTCCCGCGCCCGCCGACCGTGTCGAGGTGACCGGCGAGCATGAGCGTGCGGCCTCCGCCGGTGCCGCGCCGCCGGGCCAGCACGCTGGGGCGCGCGGGATCGGTGCCGACGAGGCGCGCATCGACGCCGTGCCCGCCGAGCCACTGCACGATGAACCGGGCGATCCGGTGCTCCCCGGCACCGCCCGGCACGAGCAACGGGTTCGTCGCGTCGATCGCGACGAGTCGCCGGGTGAGCGCCACCACGTCGTCGCCGGCGGGTGCGCCGCTCGGGCCGGGTGCGGGCACGTCGCGCCCGCTCATGCGTTCGAGAGGTTGCCGCCG
>JAPSJU010000281.1 GCA_031178025.1 Agromyces sp.
GCCGCTCGCGCCCGCTCCACGAAACCGAGGTAGTCGTCCGCGCGCCAGAAGAGCTGCGTGATGGCGAGGTTCGCGCCCGCGATCTCCTTCGCGAGCAACGCGTCGACGTCCTGTGCGACGCCGCGGGATCGGGGGTGACCGGTCGGGAACGCTGCGACGGCGACACGCTCCGGTCGGGGTCGGTCGCGGATCTGCGTCACCCCGGGAAGTCCGGGGATGGCGATCTGGCCGAACGGCTCGCGCTCCTCCTGCACGCGATGGATCAGCTGCACGAGCTCCGCCGCGCTGCCGAGGTCGCGGATCCCGGCGTCGGCGTCGGCGTCGGCGCCGGAGGGAGGATCTCCTCGCAGGGCGAGGAAGCTCGTGATTCCCGCATCGAGGAACTCACGGACGAGGCGGTTGGCCTCGGCGTGCGACGAGCCGACGCACGTGAGATGGGCCATGGGCTCGACGTCGGTGTGCTCGAGCATGTACCGCAGCACCGTGAGCGAGCGATCGCGGGATGATCCACCGGCTCCGAACGTCACGGAGATGAACGCCGGCCGCGCTTCGGCGAGGCGATCGATGGTACGGCCGAGGGCGAGCGCGGCCGCATCCGTTCGAGGCGGGAACAGCTCGAACGACACCGGCGGGCGGGGACGACCGTCGCCCCCTGCAACCGATGCGGTCTCAGCCATCATGCTCCTGCGTGGCGTGCCGTGGGTTCGGCGGAGGCACGGCAGGCCGCGCTCCCCCGGCCGGAACGGCGGGCGGATCTCGCGGGCGGGTGCCGGGCTCGGCGGTCGCTCCAGGTGTGCGGCATTGGGCCGCGCACCGACGATCAAGAGCGACGATACGCCTCAGTCGCGCGGAATGCCGCCTTCATGACGCGCGGTGACGGAGCGGCGCACCGCATCCGTGATGCCGACCAACCGGTCAGGCGGAGACGGATGCCGCGTCGAACACGGCGAGCTGCGCTGCCTGCTCGGGCGATGCCAGGGCACGGATGCGCGTGCCCTCCTCGAGGTAGTCGATCGAGAGCACCCGGCCGGTCTCGTGGAGATTGGACACGACATCGCCGCGGTCGTACGGCACGATGAGGTCGATCTCGACGGCGGGGTCGGGCAGCATCCGCGCGATCGCGGTGAGCACCTCGGGGATGCCCTCCCCGGTGCGAGCCGATGCGAACACCGAGTCCGGTGCGAGCCCGCGCAGTACGAGACGGTCCTCGGCGCTGATGAGGTCGGCCTTGTTGAAGACGATCAGCTCGGGGATGTCGCGGGCGCCCAGCTCTCCCACGACATTCCGCACGGTCGCGATCTGACCGGCGGGGTCGGGGTGCGCCGCATCGACGACGTGCACGATCAGGTCGGCGTCGGCGACCTCCTCGAGCGTCGATCGGAACGCCTCGACGAGCTGGTGAGGCAGGTTCCGCACGAACCCCACCGTGTCGGCGATGGTGTACACCCGCCCGTCGGGAGTGGTGTTGCGGCGCACGGTCGCGTCGAGCGTCGCGAACAACGCGTTCTCGACCAGCACCCCGGCCCCGGTGATCCGATTGAGCAGGCTCGACTTGCCGGCGTTGGTGTACCCGGCGATCGCGACGGACGGCACCGCATTGCGCTTGCGATTCGCACGCTTGGCCTCACGTGCGGGCTTCATGGCGGCGATCTGTCGACGCAGTCGCGCCATGCGCGTGTGGATGCGGCGGCGGTCGAGCTCGATCTTGGTCTCACCCGGGCCACGAGATCCCATGCCGGCGCCGGCGCCGCCCACTTGGCCACCGGCCTGCCGGGACATCGACTCGCCCCAGCCGCGCAGGCGCGGCAGCAGGTACTCGAGCTGCGCGAGCTCGACCTGCGCCTTGCCCTCGCGGCTCTTCGCATGCTGGCTGAAGATGTCGAGGATCACCGCCGTGCGATCGATGACCTTGACTTTCACGACGTCCTCGAGCGCGCGCCGTTGGCTGGGCGCGAGCTCGGTGTCGGCGATGACGGTGTCGGCGCCGAGCGATGCCACGACGTGACGCAGCTCCTCCGCCTTGCCGCTGCCGAGATAGGTGCTCGGATCGGGGTTCGGGCGGCGCTGGAGGAGGCCGTCGAGCACTCGGGCGCCGGCCGTCTCGGCAAGCGCCGCCAGCTCGCGGAGCGAGTTCTCGGCCTCGTCCTGGGAACCCTGCGAGTACACGCCGATGAGGACGACGTTCTCGAGGCGCAGTTGCCGGTACTCGACCTCGGTGACATCCTCGAGCTCGGTCGACAGGCCGGCCACGCGGCGAAGCGCGGCGCGTTCCTCGCGGTCGTACTGCTCACCGTCGGATGCGACGCCCGAAACGGCATCGGATCGATCCTTCTGGATGGCGGAGGCGTCGCCGGCACCGAATCGCGCGACGCCCGCCCTGGATTCGGCGCTGCGCAGCACCCGCTCGACGGCGTCGTCTGGGGTGGGGTGTCCGGCTTCGTTCATCGTCTCAACTCTACTTCTGTTCTCGTGCGATAGCTTGCTTGCATGGGCGCCGATCACTACTTCACGTCCTCGCCCGGGAGCGAGGCCGCGCGGCGTACGATCCGGGTGCGGCTGGCCGGCCGGGAGGTCGAGGTCGTGACGGCCGCAGGCGTGTTCAGCCCCGAGCATCTCGACGACGGCACCCGGATCCTGCTCGACACCGTGCCGGCTCCCCCGGTCGACGGGCATCTGCTCGACCTCGGCTCCGGATGGGGACCGATCGCGCTCAGCCTCGCACTGCGCTCACCCGAGGCGACCGTCTGGGCCGTCGACGTCAACGAGCGGGCGCTCGACCTCGTTCGACGCAACGCCGCTCGCCTCGGCATCTCCAATGTCAACGCCGCGCTGCCCGCCGATGTTCCCGACGACCTGACCTTCGCGACGATCTGGTCGAACCCGCCCATCCGCGTCGGCAAGCAGGAGCTCCATGCCATGCTCAGGCACTGGTTGCCGCGCCTCGACGCGGATGCGACCGCCTGGCTCGTCGTCGCGAAGCACCTCGGCGCGGAGTCGCTGCAGCGCTGGCTCGCCGACGAGCTCGGACTCGACGTCGAACGGGCGGCGACCTCCAAGGGGTTCCGCGTGCTCGCGGCATCCGGTCGAGCCGACTGATTCGGCACACTCGAACACGGCGGGTCGCCGTCGGGGGTCGCTCAGGCGAGGCTCAGTACACCGTCGAAGACGAGCTCCGCCGGCCCGGAGAGCGCGACGTGCTCGCCGTCGTCCGCGTCGAGGATGCGAACGCCGA
>JAPSJU010000282.1 GCA_031178025.1 Agromyces sp.
GCCTCCGCGGTGCTCGGCGATCTCGTCGCGATCGCCCGCCGCCACGTCATCGGCGGTCCGGGCACCGCCGAATCCATCCATGCCGAACTTCGCGTGCTCGACATCGGCCGCATCACCACCCGCTACGCGATCACGCTCGAAGTGGCCGATGAACCCGGCGTGCTCGAGCAGATCGCCCGGATCTTCGCCGAGCACGGCGTCTCCGTCGAACAGCTCCAGCAGACCGTGAGCGGCGCCGCCGAGCGGGCTACGCTGGTGATCGGAACGCATGAGGCGAAGGAGTCCGCGCTCGCCGACACTGTCGCCGCCCTCGGCCAGAGCCCTGTCGTCGCATCCGTCGCGTCCGTCCTCCGAGTCGAAGGAGCAGTGTGAATCACCCCGTTACCCCCAAGGCCGACTCCCGCCAATGGCGCGGGGTGATCCGCGAGTACGCGCACCGGCTCGACGTCACGGATGCCACGCCGGTCGTCACGCTCGGTGAAGGCGGCACGCCGCTGCTGCCGGCCCCCGCGCTCTCGCGTCGCACGGGCGCCGACGTCTGGGTGAAGTTCGAGGGCATGAACCCGACCGGCTCCTTCAAGGATCGCGGCATGACCATGGCCGTCACGAAGGCGGTCGAGGGCGGCGCGAAGGTCGTCATCTGCGCGTCGACCGGCAACACCTCGGCGTCGGCCGCCGCGTACGCGACGCACGCGGGCATCTCCGCGGCCGTGCTGGTGCCCGAGGGCAGGATCGCCCTCGGCAAGCTGAGCCAGGCGATCGCCCACAACGCGCATCTCCTGCAGGTGCAGGGCAACTTCGACGACTGCCTCGACATCGCACGCGACCTCGCCGAGAACTACCCCGTGCACCTCGTGAACTCCGTGAACAACGACCGCATCGAGGGTCAGAAGACGGCGGCCTTCGAGGTCGTCGAGGTGCTCGGCGACGCGCCCGACTTCCACTTCATCCCCGTCGGGAACGCCGGCAACTACACGGCGTACACCCGCGGGTATCGCGAGGACATCGCCGCAGGCAACGCCACGCGGATGCCCCGGATGTTCGGATTCCAGGCGTCGGGCTCCGCCCCGATCGTGCGCGGGGAGCCCGTGCGCGACCCCGACACGATCGCGAGCGCCATCCGCATCGGCAACCCGGCCTCGTGGGAGCTCGCCCTGGGCGCGCGCGATGAGACCGACGGCTACTTCGGTGCCATCGACGACGACAAGATCCTCGAGGCGCAGCGCATCCTCTCGGCCGAGGTCGGCATCTTCGTCGAGCCCGCGTCGGCCATCAGCGTCGCGGGCCTCCTCGAGCGCTCCGCCGCCGGTGTCGTCCCCGCCGGGGCCCGCGTCGTCCTCACCGTGACCGGCCACGGCCTGAAGGATCCCCAGTGGGCGCTCCGCATGGCCGACGGCTCCGACGTGCAGCCCACGATCGTTCCCGTGGACACGGCGCAGGTCGCCGAGGTGCTCGGGCTGACCTCATGACCGCCGCGGCGACCGTGGCCCGGGCGGGCGATCCGACGAGCCTCGTCGGGCGCACCGTGCACGTGAAGGTCCCGGCGACGTCGGCGAACCTCGGCCCCGGCTTCGACACCCTCGGGCTCGCCCTCGCTCGCTACGACGAGCTCGAGGTGTCCGCGACGGACGCCCCGCGTCACGAGATCGAGGTGCACGGGGTCGGCGAGGGCCAGGTGCCGCTCGACGAATCGCACCTGGTCGTGCGCGCGATCGCGCACGCATTCGCTCGCGTGGGCGTGGAGATGCCGAGGTTGCGGCTGGTCGCGCACAACTCCATCCCGCACGGGCGCGGGCTCGGCTCGTCCGGTGCCGCCATCGTCGCCGGGGTCATGGCTGCGAAGGGCCTGCTCGACGGCATCGTCGAATTCACGCCCGACGAACTGCTCGAACTCGCGACCGAGCTCGAGGGACACCCCGACAACGTCGCCCCGGCGCTCTTCGGCGGGCTCACGATCGCGTGGATGACGCCGGAGGGACCGCGCCACAAGAAGCTCATCGTGCACCGCGGCGTGTCACCGCTCGTGCTCGTGCCCGAGCACGAGATGTCCACCGCGCTCGCCCGTTCGCTGCAGCCGGAATCCGTGCCGCACTCCGATGCCGTCTTCAACGTGTCCCGCTCGGCCCTCCTCATCGCGGCGCTCATCCAGAGCCCCGAGCTGCTCCTGCAGGCCACGGAGGACAAGCTGCACCAGCACTACCGTGCGCAGGCCATGCCCGAGACGGACCGCCTCATCCGCGCGCTCCGCGAGGCGAAGCATCCGGCCGTCGTCTCGGGCGCCGGCCCCTCGATCCTCGTGCTCGCGAGCGATCCGAGCGAGCGTGCCGACGCGGTCCGGGTCGTCGAGGCATCGGCCGACACCGCCTGGCAGGCCCTGCCGCTCGCGGTCGACTTCAAGGGCGCCACGGTCACCATCGTCAGCGAACCGGAGCGCTGAGCGCCGGCATCCGGGACGTCGGCGCGTCGCGCGTCGAGCGCCGGGCCGGTGCGGTGGTAGCATGGTCCCGCACCCGATAGACGACGCACAGTTCGCGTTCATCTCCGGCTCGTGCACTTCCCGCAATATCTTGCTTCGCTCTCGCGCATGTCTGCGCCACCGCGCATCGGCATCGCTCGTGTCGGCGATCAGCTCTCCTGGGTCAGCAATTCCTGCGACCAGGGGAAAGGAACATACCCAGTGACCAACGGAACCGACCACGCCGACGTGAGCGTGGCAGACCGCACCCGCCTCAACTCCTTGAGGGTTGCCGAGCTCCAGGAGCTCGCAGCCACCCTCGGCATCGTGGGTGCTTCGAAGCGCCGAAAGGGAGAGCTCGTGGAGATGATCTCCGCGCACCAGAACGGCGGGGTGACCCTCGAGGCTCCCGTCGAACCCGAACCCGCACCCGCCGAACCTGACGACGCCGCAACGCTCGAGGCGCCGGCCGAGGTGCAGCAGTCGACCGAGACGCAGGCCGTCCAGGCCGCGCCCGCCGAGGCTCCGACGCAGGCCGACGCCGCCGAGTCCGTGGCCGCGACGGAGACGCCGGAGGCGGCGCCCGACGCCGCGCCGATCGTCGAGCGGCCTGCCCGTCAGGGTCGCCAGCCGCGCCGCGCCACGAGCGCGACGACCGCTGCCACGCAGCACGCGAACGCCGGGGGAGCGGGCGTCCAGCTCGTGCCCGCAGAGGTCGATGCGCGTGAGGCGGCCCGAGCGGCCGTCCGCGAGGAGCT
>JAPSJU010000283.1 GCA_031178025.1 Agromyces sp.
GGGCTCGTCATCGAGACCTCCGGCGCGTTCGACGAGGTGCTGAAGTTCCTGCCCGCGCTGACGATCACCGAAGACGAGCTCGCTCGCGGACTCGGCATCGTGCGCGACAGCCTCGAGGCGGTGCTCGCAGGGTGAGCGGCGTCCGCGTGCTCGGTCCGGTGGTCGACGAGCAGACCCGGTGCGTGCACTATCGCACCGAGGTCGACATCGTCGCGATCCGCTTCGCGTGCTGTGGCGAGTACTACCCGTGCCACCGCTGCCACGCGGAGACCGCCGGCCATGCCGCGGCGCAATGGCCGCTCGACGCGCGTGGCGAGCGGGCGGTGCTCTGCGGGGTCTGCCGGAGCGAGCTGACGATCGACGACTACCTCGCGACGCATGCCTGCCCCGCCTGCGGCTCCGCGTTCAACGAGGGCTGCCGACTGCACGCGCACCTCTACTTCGAGGTGGGCTGAGCCCCGCTCCCCTGGTGCATCCGGCGGATCGGCACGAGCGTGTCGGGCCGCTCGGGACCCTGAAGGAAGCGGGTGATGGTCGCGGCCACGAGCTGCGGATGCTCCAGCACCACGGCATGCGAGGACCCGGGGATGACGCAGAGCTGCCCTGCCGGCAACGACTCGTAGAGCGCGACGGTGTGGTCGAGGCGCACGAGGTCGTCGTCTCCGACGAGCACCAGCGTCGGAACCGCGACCTCGGCGAGATCGTCGACCGTGAGCTCCGGCTCGGTCGAGATCATCGTCGTGAACTTCCGGGCCACGATCGGGAAGTGGTCCGGCCCGTCGGGTGACCGTTCCGCGTACGCCGCGAACATGGCCGCCGCCACCGGGGAGTCGTCGGCCACGTCCGGCTGGTGCACGCCGTCGACGTGGAAGTTCGTGCCGATGAGCACCAGTCGGTCGACGAGGTCCGGACGGCGCAGCGCGACGAGCAGGGCCACGATCCCGCCGTCGCTCCAGCCGACGAGGTGCACCGGCGTCGTCGCGCAGCGCTCGATCACCGCGACGGCATCCCGCATCATGTCGTCGTAGTGGAACGGGTCCGCGGCATCCGAGGTGCGCCCGTGGCCGCGGCGGTCGAAGGCGACGATCCGGAACGCTCCCTCGAGGTCGGGACCGATCGTCTCGAGCAGGTCGTCGCTGTTCCCGAGGCCGCCGTGGAGGAGCACGACGGTGCGCTCCGCGGTTCCGGTTCCTCGGATCTCCGTCCACGTCGGCATGCCGTCGATGTCGATGTACTCGCCCATGGTTCCTCCCGATCAGGGGGTGCGCTTCACGTGGGTGCGGGCTGCGAGCCCGTCCCCTCGGTCCGGCGCCGACGACGCCGGTGTCGACTCCGCGCCGATGACGGAGTGCAGGTGGTCGAGGACCACGGTCCAGCCGAGCTGGAACGCCCCTCCCCGGTACCCGCCGGGCACGGCGCAGTCGCGTTCGAGCTCGGCGTCGGTCAGTCGCTCCCAGCCGCGGTGCTCCAGTTCGACGCGCGTGAGCGACGGTGCGAGCTCGACGAAACGCAGGGCGACCTCGGTGGCCGTGCCGGTGATGTTCCAGGTCATGGTGAGCGAACGAGGCGGGTCCCATTCGAGCAGCGTGCCCCAGACCCGGGTGGTTCCGTCGTCCCAGGTCTCCACGACCTCCCCGCCCACGCGCTGCTCGAGCGACACCGACCGCACGCGCTCCTGCCCGAACGAGAACGGGATGAGCGGCCACCATTCGGCCAGCCGCCCGGTGAACACCGAGAACGTGTGGTCGACGGTGCTCGGGATGACCCTGGATTGACGGATCGGCGGCCTGCGGAAGGGCAGGACGTCAGCGCCGACCGGCTCGGCGGATCCGACGGTGTCGCCGCTCATATCGCCTCCTCGGCGTCGGAGCCGCGTTCCGATCGGACGAGCCGGTCGGCCTTCGCCAGCCCGGCGCCCCAGAGGTCGTCGAGCGCCGCTCGGAGATGGGCGATGCGCGCCGGCTCGGTGCGGTAGATCCGCCGCGTCCCCTCTCGTCGTTCGACCAGCAGCCCCGCCTCCTTCAGCACGGTGAGGTGCTGGCTGATCGCGGGGCGCGTCACGTCGAACGTCCGGGCGATCTCCCCGGCCGCCAGTTCGCGGTCGCCGACGAGCCGCATGATCTCGCGGCGACGAGGGTCGGCGAGCGCACGGAGGACCTCGCTGGTCGTCGCCTCGTCTGCCGCGTCGGGGGCGTGGTTCACGTCCACAATCCCACGGCATTGCCGTCGAGGTCGGTCACCACCGCGAACGTCCCGTATCCCTCGGGCAGCTCGGTGGGTGGCACGACGGCGGCGCCGCCGAGCTGCTCGGCCCTGCGGATCGCGGCGTCGAGGTCATCCACCTTGACGTAGATCTTCACGCCCGTGTCTCCGTCGGCGTACGACGGCCCGATGCCGCCACCGATCGCGCCGTCTCCGGCATCGGTGTCGAGCAGCGTGTAGCCGTCGACGGAGGGCCCGGCGTTCCAGCCGAACAGCTCCGAGTAGAACCGCACGGCCCGGGCGGGGTCGTCGCTGACGACCTCGAACATGGCGACTGGCTGGCCCATGATCCGTTCCTTTCGTTAGATGCCGCTTACGTTAGCCAGTATTGACGCATTAGTCAACAGCGCGCTCGCCTTCGCTCGCACGGGTGGGCGACTCGTCATACGGTTCTCCCGGCAGCGTCACCACCACCTCCAACCCGCCCTCGGGAAGCGCGGTGAGCGTCACGCTGCCGCCGTGCGCCTGCACGATCGACCGGACGATCGAGAGCCCCAGTCCCACCCCTTCCGCGGCTCCCGTACGTTCACGGGAAAGGCGGCGGAACGGGACGAACAGGCCGTCGAGGTCGTACGGCGGGATGTCGGGGCCGGAGTTCCGCACCTCGAGCACGGCGTGCCCCTCATCGTCGGTGCGGGTCACGACCGAGGCCCAGCCGCCCTCGGGCAGGTTGTGGCGAACCGCGTTCTCGATGAGGTTCCGCACGAGGTGCTCGAGCAGCACGGGATCCCCTGAGGTGGGCGCCTCCTCGACGTCGAATCGCACCGGCACGCGAGCGTCGCCCGGAGCGGCCGCGTCCGCGACGGTGGCATCGCCGACATGCTCGACGATGTCGGCCAGGTCGACCAGCCGTCGCTCGGGCAACTCCCGTTCCGAACGGGCGAGCAGCAGCAGCCCGTCGATGAGGCGTTCATGGCGCGCGTTGACCTCGAGCAGCGTGTCGCCCA
>JAPSJU010000284.1 GCA_031178025.1 Agromyces sp.
TGAGCACACCGTCCTCGGTCACCATCTTCACGTACCGCAGGTGCTCCGGGTCGGCCCACTGCGACACCCGCCGCTTCGGGTGCAGGGCGTCGTCGTCCCAGGGGTCGGCACCGACCTCTCCGGCGGCCACGACGTCGATGTGCTCCGCCTTCAGCATGACGACCGGGTCGTGGTCGACCGGCGGGGTGGGCACCGCCGGCTCTCGATGCGACGCCTCCGCCGCGAACGACGCGGCGAGCCACGCCGCCTGTCGCCATCCCGGGGCGATGAGGCCCGACGGCGCTCCGGGGAGGATCCGCTGCCCGGCAAGCTCGTCGGTGCGCTCGACGACCTGCGCGCAGTCGCCGATGGCGTAGACGCGCGGGTCGGTCCACGACTGCAGCGACGGATGCACCACGATGCCCACCGCGGTACGCAGGCCCGCGAGCGTCGCGAGCTCGTTCCGCGGGCTCACGCCGCAGGACAGCACGAGGAGGTCGCCGCGCAACTGCTTGCCGTCGGCTGTGACGAGCATGTCGAAGCGGCGCCGGCCTTCCTCATCGGTGCCGAACGCGACGGCCTCGGCGCGGCTGTGGGCGATGACGGTGATGCCGGTGCGCCGCAGCGCCGAGCGGAGCACCTGGCCGCCACCGCGGTCGAGGTTCCGCGGCATGGGATGCGGTCCGTGGTGCACGACGCACACCTGGGCGCCGGCGTGCGCTGCGGCGAGGGCGAGCTCGAGGCCGAGCACGCCGGCGCCGAGCACGATGATGCGGCGACGCCCGCGCACGACCTCGCGCACGCGCTCGGCGTCGGCCAGGTCCCGGAGCGCCGTGATGCCCTCGGGAAGCGCGTCATCATGGGCGACGAGCTGCGACGGGTACTTCTCGAGCGACGACAGGTCGCGGCGGTGCCGCTCGACGCCCTCGAGCGTCGGCACGTTCGCCCGGGACCCCGTCGCGAGCACCAGCCGGTCGTACTCGAGCTCCTCGCCGGTGCTGAGCCGCACGGTGCGCGCGCTGCGGTCGATCGCGGTGGCGGCCACCCCGAGCAGGACGCGCGCGCCCGCCTCGGTCGCGGCATCCCGGTCGCCGACGAGCATCGTGTCCAGATCGGTGTTGCCGACCGCGTACTCGGCGACGAGGACCCGGTTGTACGCCTCGCTGTCCTCGCCGGCGACGACCGTGAGCGCGACCGCCCCGCTCCGCACGGCCGGCAGGAGATCGTCGACGAAGCGGGAACCGACGGGGCCGTAGCCGACGAGGACGATCTTCAGGGCAGCGCTCATGCGGAGACTCCGGCTTCGACGAGGTTCGTGACGCGCACGACGTTGGTCTTGAACTCGGGCATCGCCGAGACGGGGTCGACGGCATCGGAGGTGAGCAGGTTCGCCGCCTGCTCGTCGCCGTAGTGGAACGGCACGAACACCGCGTCGGGGCGGATGTCAGGGCTGAGCCGAGCGACGCACCGCATCGCGCCGCGCAGGTTGGAGAGCTCGAGCCGGGCGCCCTCGGCGATTCCGAGCCGCTCGGCGGTGGCCGGATGCAGGGAGGCGAACGCCTCGGGCTGCGCGTCGTACAGCTCGGGGACGCGCCGCGTCTGTGCGCCGCTCTGGTAGTGCTCGAGCAGCCGCCCCGTGATGAGGGTGAGCTCGCCGTCGAGGGGTGCCGGCCTGGCGAGCTCCCGCACGGCCACGGGGACCAGCCTGGCGAGGCCGTCGGGATGCGCGAAGCGGTCGGCGAACAGCCGCGGCGTGCCGGTACCGCCCCGCGGGTAGGGCCAGTAGGCGGGAGCGTCCGAGTCGAGGAGCGCGTAGTCGATGCCCGAGTAGTCGGCGATGCCGCCCTCCGAGGCGCGCCGCAGCTCCTCGAAGACGAGCTCGGGGTCGGTGTCGAACGTCGCGGTGCACTCGAGGCGACGAGCGAGCTCGGCGAGGATCCAGAGTTCGTCGCGCACGCCGGCGGGCGCCGCGACGGCACGGCGGCGGCGGATGACGCGGCCCTCGAGCGAGGTCATCGTCCCGTCCTCCTCGGCCCACTGGGTGATCGGCAGCACGACGTCGGCGAGGGCCGCCGTCTCGCTGACGAAGACGTCGCACACCACGAGCAGGTCGAGGGCGGCCAGGCCGTCGCGCACTGCCGAGACGTTGGGCGAGGACACTGCGAGGTTCGATCCGTGCACGAGGAGCGCACGCACGCCGCCGGGCCGTCCGAGCGACTGCAGCAGCTCGACGGCGGGCACGCCGGGGCCGGGGATGGCGTCGGGCTCGACGCCCCAGACGCGAGCGACGTGCGCGCGCGCCTCGGGGTCGGCGATCTTCCGGTAGCCCGGGAGCTGGTCGCACTTCTGTCCGTGCTCGCGCCCGCCCTGGCCGTTGCCCTGGCCGGTCAGGGTGCCGTAACCGCTGCCACGCCGCCCCGGAAGTCCGAGCAGGAGCGCGAGGTTGATCGCCGCCGTCGCGGTGTCGGTGCCGTCGACGTGCTGCTCCACGCCGCGCCCGGTGAGGATGTACGTGTTCCCTCCCGACGCGAGCCGCCGTGCCAGCCGGCGGAGCGTCAGCGCGGCGACGCCGGTCACCGACTGCACGCGTTCCGGCCACCAGGATGCGACACTGCGCCGTACCGACTCGAAGCCGACGGTTCGCGTCGAGATGTAGTCGGCGTCGACGAGGCGCTCGGCGATCACGATGTGGATGAGCCCCAGGAGGAGCGCGAGGTCGGTGCCCGGCGCGGGTTGCACGTGGACGCCGCGACCCTCCTCCGTGAGCCGCGCCGTCGCCGTGCGACGGGGGTCCACCACGACCAGGCCCCCGGCGGCCTGCGCGCCGGTGAGATGTCCGATGAACGGCGGCATCGTCTCGGCGACGTTGGTGCCGAGCAGCAGGATCGTCGATGCACCGTCGAGGTCCTCGAGCGGGAACGGAAGCCCGCGGTCGACGCCGAACGCACGGTTGCCCGCTGCGGCGGCGGACGACATGCAGTACCGACCGTTGTAGTCGATCCGGCTCGTGCCGATCGCGAGCCTCGCGAACTTCCCGAGCAGGTAGGCCTTCTCGTTCGTCAGGCCGCCGCCGCCGAAGACCGCGATCGCGTCGGCACCGCTCTCGGCGCTGATCCGGCGCACGGATGCCGCGACGACGTCGAGTGCCTCATCCCAGCTCGCCGGCGCGAGCGACCCGTCGGCGCCCCGCACGAGCGGGGTCCCGAGACGGGTGGGCG
>JAPSJU010000034.1 GCA_031178025.1 Agromyces sp.
CCTCCCTGCACGTAGAAGGTGGCCGGCGCGCGCAACTCGCGCAGCGTGTCGATGAGGCCGTCGGTGAGTCCGGTGGGTCCGTCGTCGAAGGTGATCGAGACGCACGCGACGAGCGTGCAGTCGACCGGATCGGCGCACGTCGGGGCGGATGGCGCCACGAACGGCTCGTCGCCGGCGATCGCGCCGTGCACGGCGAGGCCGAACGGCGTGAGGAAGGGCGTGAGCAGGCGCGTGGGCACGAGCACGGACACGGCCTGACGGCCCCGCCCGTCGGGGTTCGCGATGAGCGGGACGGGAACCACGAAGTCGGGGGCGGTCACGATCGTGTCGGCGAGCAGGGTGCGGACGCCCTCGGGCGTCAGCCCGGCGAAGGGGTCGGCAGCGCCGGCGAGCTGGGCGGAGCGGAGCCCCTCGGCGAGCAGGGCGAGCACGCGACGCTCAGCACCGGGAAGGTAGAGCGTCGCCCCGTCGCCGAGGGCGCCGGTCGCGGCATCCGCGTACCACGTGGACCGGTCGACCGAGGTGGCGACCGCACCATCGCGGCGCACCACGATGAGGCGCTCGCCGAGCATCGTGCCCGCCGCCGCCACGATGCTGCAGTCCACGGAGAGGCTCAGTCCGACTGGCTCCGTGAGCGGCTGCCGCGCGCAGGCGTCGCCCACCCCGCCCGGTGCGATGTCCACCCCCGGCGACCATGGGAGGCCGTGCTCCTCGGCGTACGACCGGACGGCGGACGCGAACCGGGCGTCGAGCGCCTCGCCGAGGACGCTGTCTCCTGCCGGGGTGGCCCACCTCGCGACGACGGTGAGGCCGGGCGCCGCCATGGCGGCGAGCCGGGGAACGAGGCCGGGCGCCTCATCGGGTCCGAGGCGCGGCATCCGATAGCCCACGTCCACGCGCGGCTGGGGCGGCGCGGGAGCGCGAGCGCCGTCGGTCGGTGCCGTGCCGGGTGCGTCGGATGCCGCTCCTGCCGGTTCGGATGCCGTCGGCGTGGCGTCGGAGGGCGCCAGCGCATCGTCCGCCGGAAGCGGGGCCGAGCACGCGGCGAGGGCCGCGACGAGCGCCACGCCGAGCAGCCCGCTCGTGAGCGCACCGCGCCGCGATCGCCTCATGCGGTCACCCTACGTCGTGTCGCCGACGTCCGGCGTGCGGGTGATTCGGGGTGCCGTACGACGCCGTTGCGCGAGGTGGCGAACTCCACCGCGAAATCTTGCGTGCACGCAGGAAAGCCGCACCGGGCCGCAACACATCGCGGGATGTCCGCGTCTAGCCTTGAAGCACGCGGCCGATCGGCTGCGTTCACCATGTCTCGCGAGAGCGACCACCCGGGAACGGAGGTTCACATGTCGAACATCACCATCGACGCCATCGTCGGCGAACCCGAGGTTCTCGAGGACGAGGTCACGGCTGCCGAGATCGCGCTCGCGGAGGGCGCCGAGACCGACCCGGCGTGGGTGCGGCTCAAGGCGTCGGCCACGAAGCTCCAGGCGCTCCAGGTGAAGGACGGCTCGGTTCCCGAAGCGGGGGACAAGGCGGAGGCCTCCGCCCTCGTCGACACGATCGTCGAGGCGATCGAGGCGCTCGCGCCGCGGTTCCCGCACGAGGACGCCTACCTCGCAGCATCCGTGCGCGACTTCCGGCGCTGGCAGGCCGAGGGCCTCGGGATTCCGGACTTCCTCGACTCGCTCGTCGAGTTCCAGCCGCAGCGGCACCGCGTGGATGGCATCCGCCACCTCGTGGTGTTCCCGATGGTCACGCAGAACGGCTCGCCCGACCGCCACGTCGAGGCACTGCTCGTCGAGACGATCTGGCCGGAGTTCGTCGCGGCCCTCGAGGCCGGCGACTACTCGAACAAGCTGTTCGTGAGCCTCAGGCTCGTGGACTTCACGCCCGGCTACGACACGAACTCGGCGGTGCTGTTCCCCGAGACCGTGGCGATGCGCGAGATCCCGCCGTTCACGTGGGGCGCGATCTTCCAGGACCGGGAGGCGGCACGCTACCGCAGGGTGGTGCGCGCGGCATCCGAGATCACGAAGCTCGAGCTGCCCGCCGACGCTGCGCGCCTCCTCGACGACCAGGACCTGGCCGAGCGCACGTTCGTGATGTGGGACATCATCCACGACCGCACGCACATGCGCGGCGACCTGCCGTTCGACCCCTTCATGATCAAGCAGCGGATGCCGTTCTTCCTCTACTCGCTCGAGGAGCTGCGGTGCGACCTCACCGCGTTCCGCGAGTCGGTGAAGATCGAGCGGCAGCTGCGGCGGCGAGCCGATGCGGGTGAGTTCCTCACCGAGGTCGAGCAGCAGTTGCTCGACCACGCGAAGCTCGTGCAGTACGCGGTGATCTTCGATCGCATCTTCCGCTTCGCCATCACCGGGAACCGGGTGCGCAACTACGACGGGCTCGGCGGGCAGCTGCTGTTCGCGTGGCTGCACCAGAAGCGCGTGCTCAACTGGACCGACACGGCGCTCGACTTCGACTGGGCCGCCGTGCCCGATGCCGTCGTCGAGCTCGGCGACGCGATCGACGAGCTCTACTGGAAGTCGATCGACCGGCCGAAGACCGCGCACTGGCTCGCGGCGTACGAGCTCGTGCGCAGCGTCGTCACGCCGAACCCGGCGTCGGTGTGGGCTCAGGGCCTGCCGCGGGAGGTGCTCGCGGGTCCTCCGAAGGGGTACACCGACCTCGTGATGGACGACGAGTTCCCGCTGTCCATGTTCTACGAGGCACTGGACAAGAAGATGAAGCCGGTCATCGAGTCGACGGTCGGCATCACGGCAGCGGATGCCTGACGACATGACGGTCGCCGGCCGGACGGTGCTCATCGCGGGAGCGACGAGCACCTCCGGCCGCGCGGTCGCGCGTGCACTGCTCGACGCCGGGGCGACGGTCGTCGCGGTCGGCAGCGACCAGGGCCGCATCGACGCGCTCGAGTCCGAACTGCCCGGTGTCATCGGCGAGCGCGCCGACCTCACCGACGGCGACGACGTGCTCGAGCTCGCGATGCGGGTGCACGCTCGCGTGGGCGCCGTCGACGGGGTGGTGCACCTCGTCGGCGGGTGGCGCGGCGGCGGCGGCGTGCTCGGCCAGACCGAAGAGGACTACCGCGTACTGGAGCGCTCGTTCACCGCGCTCCGCCACGTGAGCCGGGCGTTCTGGAATGATCTCGTCGCCTCCCCCGCCGGCCGCATCGCGATCGTCTCGTCGACGACCGTCGAGGCGCCCGTGGCGGGCAGCGCCAACTACACCGCCGTGAAGGCGGCGAGCGAGTCGTGGATGCGCTCGCTCGCGCAGGGCTTCGCGAAGGCCGCAGCGCCGGCGGCCGCCGTCGTCTTCCGGCTCATGTCGCTCGCGGGCCTCGAAGCGCGGCTGGCGTCATCCGTCGTCGACCTCTGGAGGTCGGATGCCGCAACGCTCAACGGGTCGACCGTGAAGCTCACCTCCGACTGATCGCCCGAGGCCTCCCGCGCAGGATCCGGCTCAGCCCGTGCCGCCGGTATGGTGCACGGCCTGGCCCCAGCAGCCGGCGTCCTCCCAGTGGTAGGCGTCGCCCGTGCCGGCCTGCCCGTGCAGGGCTTCGCCCCATGCGGCGTACTGCTCGGGAGTGAGGTCGGCCGGCATCGCCGGGAAGCGGTTCGACGCGTCGGGCGCCGTGTTCCACCACTCCCAGTACAGGTACTCGTGCCCGGCCTCGGCCATGCACTCGCGCACGACCTGCTGGAAGCCGAGCCACGTCTCCTGTTCCTCCGGTGTCGGCGGCGTGATCGGCGGGGCGCCGTCCGCGGGCGGGCCTTCCGGTGCGGGCGGCGGTTCGGGAGCCTCGTCCTCCGCGGCGGGAGGAAGAGGCTCGTCCGTCGGCGACGGCGACGGCGACGGCGCGCCCGGCTCCGGAGTCGGCGGACTCGGGGCCACCGGCGGTGGCGGGCTCGGTGTGGTGGGGCGGGTGCCTCCGCGCGTCTCCGCCTCCGGCGTGGCGTCGCCCGGCGCGGGCTCGTCGTCGGCACTCGCGTTCACGTCGTACTCGCCGGGAGCGGTGGAGGCGGGAGCCGGATAGCGGGCGTCGTAGAAGACCGGTGCGCCGGTCGTCGCGGCGGCGGCGCCGACGAGGACGGCCACGCCGACCGCCGCCGCGAGTCCGCCGCCCGCCAGCCAGAGCCGCCACGTCCCCGTCGGCATCGCGTCTCCCCCCGTGACCGCGCGGCCGCATCCTCGTCACGCGTTGCCGCAATGCTAACCGCGAACGATCACCCGTCGAAGGGGTACACCGGATCGTTACACTGACGGGTTCGCGGCATCCGCATCGCTCGCCGTGCCGTCACCGGATGCGTCGGACCCGAGCTCGTGCGCGACATCCGCCGGACTGCCCTGTGCACGGCTCAGCAGCACGAAGGGCGTCGCGATCGCAGTGATGATGCCGCCCAGGAGGAGCGATGCGCCGTAGCCGCCGAGGTCGGCGCTCCGGCCGAGCACCGGCTGGAAGGCGACGCCGCCGGCGTTGCCGAGCAGCGAGTCGAATGAGAGCACGGTGGCCCGCTGCCTCGACGGGATCATGTCGTTGAGGTAGGCGCGATGCACGGGGTCGTCGATCGCCGAGGCGATGCCCCATGCCGCGATGAGGGCGATCGCGACCCAGAAATTCGTCGTGAACCCGAGCGCCACGAGGATGACGGCGCTCGAGAGCGTCGCGACCAGCAGGGTCGACGTGCGTCGGCGGAAGAGGCGCCGGACGACGGGCGCGAGCCAGCCGCCGATGATGCCGGCGCCCGCCAGCAGCGCTGCGGTGAGCCCCGCGATCGTGTAGGCCTCCTCGTCGCCCCAGAGTTCGAGGAGGTACGGCTGCATCGCGTAGAACGCGTAGAAGCCGACGCCCGCCGTGAAGGGCGAGGTGAGCATCAACCAGCGGACGGGCGGATCCCCCAGCCCGTACCTGATCGACGCACGCAGCACCTTGCCGGTCGCCCGCAGGGGACCGGCGCCGCGTTCGGGGGTGAACCCGAGGTCGCGCATGAGCAGCGCGGCGAGGACGAGCATGATCGCCAGTACGCCGGCGCGGAGCAGGAACGGGACGCCGAGATCGGTGACCTGGGCGACGATGCCGCCGATCACCGAGCCGGCGAGCATCGCCACGCCGCTGACGACCTGCGAGCGGCCGAACACGGTCTCCAGGCTGCCGCGATAGCCGGTGGCGGCCAGTGCGTCCACGAGCCACGCGTCGACCGCACCGGAGAAGAAGGTGAAGCCGAGCCCGAGCAGCACCGACACGACCGCCCACGCCCAGAACGGCGCGGACCAGAGCCACATCAGCCAGTACAGCACGGTCGTCGCCGAGAGCGTGAGCGTGCCGAGCAGGTAGGACGCCCGACGCCCGACGGTGTCGGCGACGACGCCGGTGGGGATCTCGAAGATCACCATGCCCGCCGTGAAGAAGGCGTTCGCTGCGAAGGCTTCGAGGTTGGACAGGCCCGCGTCGAGCAGGAAGAGCGTGTTGATGCCCCAGATGAAGGACGCGGCGAGCGTGTTGCCGAGCAGCAGCGAATAGTAGATGCCCTGCACGCGACGCGGCGACGGCGTCGCTCGCGCGGCGAGCTTCACTGGCGGCTCCATGGCGACATGGAGACATCCTTTCGCGCCGCCCGGTCCACCGCCAGCCTCAGGCGCAGGTGACGGTGGCGGTCACGGTGCCACCGCCTCGAGCCGGCGTGACCGCGGTGCGATCGCGGGTTCGGCGATGCGCACGTCGACGCCCGCCGCCGTGAGGCCCTCGAGCTCCGCGGGTTCGGCGCGCGGGTCGGTCACGAGCGTGTCGATGCGGTCCGTCGGCACCGTCTGCACCATCGAGTCGACGCCGATCTTCGTATGGTCGGCGAGCACCATCACCCGCTTCGCCGAGTCGACGGCGGCCCGGTCGATGCTCGCCACGTGCATGTTCGGGGTGCTGAGCCCGTTCGCCGCCGTGAGCCCGTTTCCCGAGAGGAAGACCTTGTGGAACCGGAGCCGCGACACCGCCTTCTCGGCTTCACCGCCGATGACGCCGCGGATGCTGCCGCGCAGGATGCCGCCGATGAGCAGCACCTCGACGTCGGGTGCGTCGAAGAGCGCGCTCGCCACGAGCACCGAGGTGGTGGCGACCATGAGCCGGCGCCGGGTGAGTCGCTGCGCCAGCGCCTGCGTGGTCGTCCCCGCGCAGAGCATGATGACATCGCCGTCATCGACGAGCTCGGCAGCGACCTCCGCCATGGCGAGCTTCTCGGTGGCCGCCACGACGGCCTTCTCGCGGTAGCTCGGCTCGTCCATGGTCGAACGGCCGACGGATGCCCCGCCGCGGTGCCGCACGACGAGGCCCGCCTCGGCGAGGACCTTGAGGTCGCGTCGGATCGTGATCTCGGACGATCGCACCATCCGCGACAGGTCGGCGACCGACGTGGATCCGTGCACGGACAGCGCCGACAGGATGACCTGGCGTCGTTCCTCGGTGAACATGGACCTCCTCGGCGGTGCGGCGGGCCTCCGTCCACTCTAGGAGGAGGCCCGCCGATCGCGCTCAGCCGGCGCAGGCGACCTTCGCGTCGGCCCAGTCGGCGTGGTCGAAGTTCTTGCCGTTGGTCGCCTCGTCGGCGACGAGGCGCAACCGCTGCACCCCCGCCACGTCGACGCTGAGCGGGAACGCGGCATCCGCGTTCGTGAGCACGGGGGTCTCGGCGAGCAGCACCCCGTCGCCGTAGACGAGGAACCTGACCGATCCGATCCCGCTCTCGCCCGGGGTCTCGAGCACTTCGTCGTCGATGCCCACGATCGCGTCGAACGTCGTGCAGGTGCCGCCGAGCCACGCCGTGATGGCACCGGTCGCATGCATGCCGACCCCCTTCGCATAGATCACGTCGTCGATCTCGATCGGCCGGCCGTCGTTCGCCGCGGCCTGGCCGTTCGACTGGTCGCGCTCGACCGGTCCGTACCCGTTCGACTGTTCGAGCCACTCGAGGTCGGAGAGGTGGTTGAGCCCGGACAACGGCTTCGGCGTGACCCAGAGCGTCGCCTGGGTCGCCGCCGTGCGTTCCTCGTTCCGGTCGATGCGGTAGCTCGCCTCGACGGGGATCTCGACGGTCCCGCTCACGCCGTCATCGGGGATCGTCACGCTCCAGGACGCCTCGAGCACGTCACCCGCGGCGAGCGCCTTCGCCGTGACGGCCTCGCCGTCGATCGCCCACCCCTCGGGCACGACCGGCGCGAGCACGATCTTCCCGGCATCCGCGTCGACGGCGAAGGACGCCGTCAGCTCGACGGTCGAACCGGGTGCGACATCGGCGGACGCCGGATCCACCGTCAGGTCGACCGACGCCCACGGGTCGGCTGGGTCGAGGCAGCTCTGCCGTCCCGGCTTGTCGAGGCAGACGATCGCCGCGAATCCGCCGTTCGTCGCCGTGGGGATGGTGAGCGTCTCGTCCTTGGTGACGCGGCTCGTGGTGAGCACCGTCGCCGAGCCGTTCGCACCGTCATCCGTCAGCAGGTCGACGATCAGCTTCTTCCCGCCGAACTGGTGGAGGGGCAGCTGGAGCGGCGCGCCCGAGCCGGCGCGCATGCCGCCGACGTACCAGCGGTCGCCGGCGCGGCGCGCCAGCACGACGTCGGAGGCCGGGGTGCCGCTCAGGAGCCGGGTCTCATCCCAGTGGGCGGGGAGGTTCTGCAGGAAGCGCTCGGCGTTCGGCTCGGCGGCATAGGCCTCCGGCTTGTCCGACATGTGCTGCCAGCCCGACTCGTAGACGATGCTCATGGCGACCTCGTGCGCCTTCGACGAGTTGCCGTTGCCGCGCGAGAAGGTCACCGGAGTCCAGTCCATCGAGCCCACGACGTTGCGGGTGAACGGCACCATGAGGCTCCGCGCCGGGCTGATGCCGTTCTCCGCTCCGCGCACGGCCTCGTACGTCATGATGTGCGGCCACGTGCGCTGCATGCCGGTGGGCAGCGATGCGCCGTGGAAGTTGATCATGAGCCGGTTCGCGGCGGTGTCGGCGGCGATCCGGTCGTACCACTGGTGGATGGACTGGCTGTCGGTGTCCATGAAGTCGACCTTGATGCCCTTCACGCCCCATGAGGCGAGGCGGGGCAGCCACTCGTCGCGCTGCTCCTGCGTACGGAGGTCGCGGCTGTGGAACCAGATGATGACGTCGACGCCCTTGGTCTCGGCGTAGCGCACCGTGCGCGGGACCCAGCTCGCGTCCCAGCCCTCGTCGAGGAGCGCGTACTCCCAGCCGTTGCGGGCCGAGAGGTCGATGAAGTCGCGCTGGCGAGCCTCGTCCTTCGGGCTGTTCCAGTCGGTCAGCCAGCTCCAGCTCGAGACGCCGGGCCTGATCCACGAGGTGTCGTCGCCCGCGAGCTGGTTCGGCGTCGCGAGGTCGTCGACGAGCGTCGACTCGACCACGGTGTCCAGGCCGCCGACGATCGCGACGCGCCAGGGCGTGGAGAGGTCGCCGGTGGACGTGACGGGCGCGCCCTGGAACAGGTCGACGCCGTAGCGGAGCGTGCCCGGCGTGTGCGCCAGGTGCGAACCGGAGTAGTCGCCGTGCAGATCCGCCTCGGTGAGCAGCACGTACTGCTCTCCCTGCTGGAACAGTGCCGGGTACCCGACCTCGCCCGTGCCGTTCGAGGCGGTCGCGGTGGTCTGCATCCACTCGGCCTCGTAGTTGACGGCGTAGGAGCGCTGCATCCAGGCCGCACCGTCGGCCGGGAGCTCCCAGGCACCCGACTCGTCGTCGACGCGGTGCTCGCCCTCGCCGCCGATGAGGTAGCGGTACGACGCGCCGTCGTCGGAGAGGCGCACGGCGATCGAGAAGTGCGCGCCATCGGCGTTCGCGAACTCGAAGACCGACTCGGCGTGCGCGTACGAGCGCTCCTCCTGCTTGCCGGTCGTCATCTCGTAGTCCTCGGCGACGACGGCGTCGGTGCGCCCCACGAAGCTGAGTCCGTTGCGGAAGTCGCCGTCGCTGCCCGTGAGGCCGAGGCGGGTCGCGCGGACGACCGTCGACGCGCCGCTCACGACGTCCAGCGCGACCCGGCCGGCCGAGTCGAGCTGCAGCACGCCGTCGAGCGCGGACCCCTCAGGACCGTCGATCGCCCACTGCTCGACCACGACCGGCTCCTCGGGCGCTTCGTCGTCGCACGTGAGCGTCGCATCGCCCCAGTCGGCGTGGTCGAAGTTCTTCCCGTTCGTCGCCTCGTGGGCGACGAGGCGCAGCACCTCGATGCCCGCGACGTCGGCGGTGAGCGGCACCGCGGCGTCGTTCCCGGTGACGACGCCCGTCTCGACGAGCAGCTGCCCGTCGCCGAACACCTGGAACCGCACCGTGCCGATGCCGCTCGTCACCTCGTCGTCGAGGCCGACCATGGCCTCGAACGCCGTGCAGTTCGCGCCGAGCTCGACCGAGAGCGCGCCCGTGGCGTGCATGCCGATCCCCTTCGCGTAGACCGCGCCCCCGATCGTGATCGGCCTTCCGTCGCCGGCGGCCGATTCGCCGTTCGAGGTGTCGCGCTCGATCGGCCCCCAGCCGTTCGACTGCTCGAGCCAGGGCAGGTCCGACACGAAGACCTCGCCGACGGGCACTTCGGCGTGGGCCGGTGCGGTGGAGACGACGGCGAGTCCGCCTCCGACGAGGGTTCCGGCGATGACGGCCGCGGTGGCGGCGCGCCGGCGTTGGATGAAGCGGGGCACGAGGTCTCCTTCGACGTTCGCGACGGCCCTCGAGCGAGGGCGCACGAGGGTCAGGCTAGGAAGCGGAACTCGAGCGGTCAATCGACTGATCGCAATCGATCACCCGGGTGCACCTTTCGATCAGCTGCGAACACGTCGCCGCTCGCGCCGAGTCCGTCGCGCGACGGATCCGCGCGCCTGCACGGATCGATACGGTGAGGACATGACCGGAACCGACGACCCGCCCGAGGGCGCCCGTGCCGACCGGGCATCCGTCGAGACGGGCGTCGAATGGGTGCGTCCGCTGCCCGGCCCGGCGGCGTACCGCCGCGATCTGGCGCTCGCGCTCGTGCTTGCGGCGCTGACCGCCGCCAGCGTCGTCCTCTACCGCGCCACCGGCTGGGGCGAGGGTGCGCCGTGGTGGGGTTCGGCGCTCTGGATCGCCGGCATGACCCTGCCCCTCGCCGTGCGCCGGCGGGCACCGGAGCTCGTCGCGCTCGTGGCATCCGCCGTCTTCGCCGTCGGTGCGGAGACCAAGGTGGGCGAGGCGCTGTTCTCGAACATCGCACTGTTCATCGCCATCTACACGGTCGGCGCATGGGGGCGCAGCCGTCGGCGCGCCAACATCGTCCGTGGCCTCATCGTGCTCGCGATGTTCGGCTGGCTCTTCTGGGGGCTCGTCTTCTACTCGGCCGCGCAGGACTACCTTCCCGACCTCTCGCGCGACGGCGCGCTCTCGCCGTACCTCGCCTACGGACTGATCAACACCCTCACGAACCTGCTGTACTTCGGCGGCGCGTGGTTCTTCGGCGACTCCGCGTACCGGGAGGCGCGGAACCGCGTCGAGCTGGAGCAGCGCACGGGCGAGCTCGCGGCCGAACGAGAGCGCACCCGCGCTCAGGCCATCGCGATCGAGCGGCTGCGGATCGCGCGCGAACTGCACGATGTCGTCGCCCACCACGTCTCGGTGATCGGCGTGCAGGCCGGAGCTGCCCGGCGCGTCATCGCGAAGGACCCGGATGCCGCCGCCGCGTCGCTCTCGTCGATCGAGTCGAGCGCGCGCGACGCCGTCGACGAGCTGCACGGCCTGCTCGGCACCCTGCGCAGTTCGGACACGGGCGGGCTTCCGCTCGCCGCGCTCGATCGGCCGGGCGAACGAGAGCCCGTCACCATGTCGACGAGTACGCGTGGCTTCGATCGCCTCGAGGAGCTCGTGGCGGAGTCCAGGGCATCGGGGCTGCCGACGAGCCTCGCGATCGTCGGGGGGCCGCGCGACGCGCCGCCGCTCGTGAGCCTGAGTGCGTACCGGATCGCGCAGGAGGCACTCACGAATGTCCGAAAGCACGCGGGTGCATCCGCGACCGCCGAGGTGCGGGTGCGCTGGTCCGACGAGGCGGTCGAGCTCGAGGTGGCCGACACGGGGTCGGGCGCCCGCGCACGCCCCGCCTCCGGAGCGGATGCCCCCTCGGCCGTCACCGGTGCCGGACTCGGGCAGCTCGGGATGCGGGAGCGGGTCGCCGCCGTCGGCGGCACCCTGGAGCTCGGCCCCCGCGCGCGCGGCGGGTACCTCGTGCGCGCCCGGTTCCCGCTGCGGCGCGGCGAGGAGGCGAGCGCGTGATCCGCGTGCTCGTCGTCGACGACCAGGCACTCGTGCGCGGCGGCTTCCGCACGATCCTCGACTCGGAGGACGGGATCGAGGTCGTCGGCGAGGCCTCGACCGGCGAGGAGGCGATCGCCCGGGTCGCGGAGCTCTCGCCCGATGTGGTGTGCATGGACGTGCAGATGCCCGGCATGGACGGGCTGGAGGCGACGCGGCGCATCACGGCGGATGCCGCGGCGGCGCCCGCTGTGGCCGTGCTCGTGCTCACGACCTTCAACCGTGCGGACTACCTGTTCGCCGCCCTCGAAGCCGGCGCGAGCGGGTTCCTGCTCAAGAACTCGAGCCCTGAGCAGCTCATCGAGGCGGTGCAGGTGGTCGCGAGGGGCGACGCGCTGTTGTCACCGGATGTCACGCGACGGGTCATCGAGGCCGTTGCGTCGGGAGGCGGATCGGACGCGCGCGCGCCCGCGCGGCCGAGCCCGGCGGGTCTCGCCGCCCCGGCGCCTGCCGTGTCCGCCCGGCCGGAACCGAGCGCCCTCGCCACCCTCACCGGCCGGGAGCGGGAGGTGCTCGAGCTGCTCGCAGAGGGGATCTCCAACGCCGAGATCGCGCAGCGCATGTGGGTCGGCGAGGCGACGGTGAAGACCCATGTGTCGAAGGTGCTCATGAAGCTCGGCCTGCGCGACCGCGTGCACGCCGTCGTCTACGCGTACGAGCAGGGGATCGTGCGGCCCTCGGCATCCGGGTCTTGACCAGCAGCCGGGTCGCACGTATGGTGAAGTGAACAGTTAATTAAGGAGTTGCTTAAGTGACGCGAACGGCCGACGACCTCAGTGGCGTCTTCCACGCGCTCGCCGACCCCACGCGGCGCGCGATGATCTCGCGCCTCCGACAGGGCGCGGCGACCGTGGGCGAACTGGCCGAGCCGTTCCCGATGAGCCGGCCGGCCATCTCGCAGCACCTCAAGGTGCTCGAACGGGCAGGACTCATCGAACGCACCGCCGACGCGCAGTGGCGCCGCTGCACCCTCCGCACCGAGCCGCTCGACGAGGCATCCGCCTGGGTCGAGCGTCATCGCGGGGAGTGGAACGAGCGCTTCGACCTGCTCGAGGAGCGGCTCCGCGAACGGAAGGGACAGACGAATGCCTGAGCAGACCGCCACGAACGAGAGGCAGTTCACCATCACGCGCGTCTTCGACGCGCCCCGAGAGGTCGTGTGGCAGGCCTGGACCGACCCCGACGAGGCGCCGGCCTGGTGGCACCCGCGCGGCGTCGCGACGCCGCGCGAGAGTGTCGAGTTCGACCTGCGGCCCGGGGGCCGCTATCGCTACACGATGATCGCGCCCGACGGAACGCAGTACCCCACCACCGGCGTCTACCGCGAGATCACGCCGCCCGAGCGGCTCGTCATGACGTGGGGCTCCGTCGGCGACCCCGACGAGAGCGCTCCCGTGCTCACCATCCAGCTCGCCGAGCACGGCGAGGGTGGCCGGCAGACGCTGATGACCTTCCATGTGCTCGGCATCGACGGCGTCCGGGGCGACGACAACGTGTACGACGGCTGGGATTCCGCATTCGACCTGCTCGTCGAGCACCTCGACGGGCGCTCGACACGCTGATGGGCCGGCTCATCATCGAGCAGATCGTGAGCGCCGACGGCTATGCGGCGGAGCCCGACGGCGGGATCGACTTCATGCAGGCCGCCGAGATCGGCAATCCGAACGACGAGGATCAGCTCGCCTTCCTGCAGTACGTGGACGCCATCCTGCTCGGCGCGACGACCTATCGCATGTTCGCCGGCTACTGGCCGACCGCCGACCCCGAGATCGAGGTCGTCGCCGAGCCGATCAATCGCCTCCCGAAGTTCGTCGTCTCGAACACCCTCGCCAGCGCCCCGTGGGGTGACGGCGCCATCGACATCCTGCGCGGTGACGGCGTCGACTCGGCGTGGGCACTGAAGCAGCGATACGGCGCGGTCGTCGTCTGGGGCAGCCTCACGCTCACGGATGCGCTGCTCGAGGCCGGACTGGTCGACGAGTTGCGCCTGCGGGTGGTGCCGGTGCTCATCGGAGCGGGCCGGTCGTTCACGCCCGCCGGCCTGGCACGACGACGCCTGGAACTCGATCACGCGACCTCCCACCCGAGCGGGCACGTGGGACTGAGCTACCGGCTGCGCTGATC
>JAPSJU010000285.1 GCA_031178025.1 Agromyces sp.
ACTCGGTCCGTCGCCGCGGCACGAAGACACCCGGCTCCACCATGATGCGCCGTCCCGCGAACAACGCCCAGCCGACCACCTGCTCGAGCGGCTCGCCCGCGATGCGGCGGGCAGCAAGCCCCTCGAGCTCCGGGCTGCTCGTCGCGGCATCCTCGAGGAGCGCCGCCTCCTCCTCGGCGAACACGCAGCCGGCCGAGCGCAGGCGGGCGACCAGCCCCGGGTCCGGCGGCACGGGCGGCCGGAACGGAGGCAGAACGCGATCGGTGACCATCCTCCGCATCGTAGCGGCGTGCCTCCGCCGAAGATGCGCTCGCCCCCGACATGCCCTAGAGTGCTCCACATGACCGTGTCGAACCGCAGCTGGTGGCCCGCCTCCTAGGCGGATCTCACGCGTTTCGACGTACGACGACCGCCCGAGGGCGGTCGTTTCGCGTTCCAGCGGAGTGAGCCGGCCGAGGGCCGACCGGGAGACTCCCATGACCCGCCTGCTCCAGTCCCTCCTCACCGGCGCCGCCGCGCCCGCGTTCGCCGTGATCCGCCGTGAGGACGAACCCACCCTCGACGTGCTCATCGGGGATGTCGTCGACGTCCGCCTGCTCGCCGACATCCCGATCGGCGACCGCGAGGTCGTCGCGCTGGTGCCGTTCCGGCAGGTGCGGGAGCGCGGGTTCGTCGCCCACGACGACGATGCGCCGATCCGCTGCCTCGTGGTGCGTGATCGGGAGACGGTCGACGTCGCCCGGGCGATCGCCGTGCTGCCGCAGCACCCGGCGGTCGTCGCCGACCTCGACGTCGACGTCAGCGACGACGCGTACGCCACGATCGTCCGCCGCGTGATCGCCGACGAGATCGGACGCGGCGAGGGAGCGAACTTCGTCATCCGGCGAGCGTTCACGGGAACGACGGATGCCGCACCGGCACGGGCGGTGCTGGGATGGCTACGGGCCCTCCTCGAGCACGAGTCGGGCGCCTACTGGACCTTCGCGGTGTGCACGCCCGGGCTCGCCGCGGCCGGCGCGACGCCCGAGCGACACGTCTCCTCGGTCGACGGCGTGGTGTCGATGAATCCGATCAGCGGCACGTTCCGGCACGACCCGGCCGGCGGCGCAGCCGATGACGACGCGTTCCTCGCGTTCCTCGATGACGTGAAGGAGCGAGAGGAGCTCGTCATGGTCGTCGACGAGGAGCTCAAGATGATGAGCGCGGTCTGCCCGGGCGGCGGCCTGATCCGGGGTCCCTTCCTGAAGCGGATGTCGCGCCTCACGCACACGGAGTACCTCCTCGAGGGCCGCTCCGACCTGGACCCGAGGGAGGTGCTGCGGCGCACGATGTTCGCGCCGACGGTCACCGGTTCGCCGATGGGGAATGCCTGCACCGTCATCGCCCGGCACGAAGCGAACCCGCGCGGCTATTACGCGGGTGTGCTCGCCCGTTTCACGCCGCGTCCGGGCGGGGTCGACCTCGACGCCCCGATCCTCATCCGCACCGCCTACCTCGATGACGAGGGGAGCGTCACGGTTCCGGTCGGGGCCACGCTCGTGCGCCACTCGGATCCCGCGAGCGAGGTCGCCGAGACCCGCGCGAAGGCGGCCGGCATCCTCACGGCGATCGGCGCGATCCCTCGCGTCGCCGCTCCCGAGCGGACGCTCGGCGCCGAGCGGCTGCGCGTCCTGCTCGAGGCACGCAACGATCATCTCGCAGCGTTCTGGCGTGCGCCCCAGGCCGCGAACCCGCGGAGGGGCGTCGACGCGCTCGTGGTGGACGCCGGCGATGACTTCACGACGATGCTCGCGCACCAGTTGCGCCACCTCGGACTCGACGTGCGCGTCGCCGGATGGGATGAGGTGCCGCTCGATCCCGCCGAGCAGCTCGTCGTCTTCGGACCCGGCCCGGGCGATCCGCGCGACACCGCCGACCGGCGGATGGCCCGCATCCGGGAGTTGATCGCGGCACGACTGCATGCGGGACGCCCCCTCCTGGCCGTGTGCCTCAGCCATCAGGTGCTCGCGCAGCTGGCGGGACTGCCGATCGAGCCGCTGCCCGTGCCGCGCCAAGGGGTCCAGCTCACCGTCGACGTCTTCGATGAGCCGGCCGCGATCGGCTTCTACAACACCTTCGCCGCACGCGCGCGGAACAGGGCGATGACGCCACGGCTCGATCTCGAGGTGGCCTCGGATGCCGCGACCGACGTGGTGCACGCACTGCGGGGCCCGGGCGTGGCGTCAGTGCAGGCCCACCTCGAGTCGGTCACCTCTCCGGATGGGCTCGCGACGCTCGAGCGCCTGCTGGACGGGCTCCTGCCCGATCGCACCGGCGCCGCCGCCGCTGTCGGAGGCCGTCACGTTGCGGGATGATCCCGCACTCGGGGGTGGTTCCGCAAGGCGTTGCCGCTCGGCTGCGGCGGGGATTGTCTGGTGCCGACCCGATCAGGGAGGCGGTTCATCGTGGACACCAGCACCATCATCTGGATCATCGTCGCCGTCGTCATCGTCATCGCGGTCATCGTGATCGCCGTGGTCATGACGAAGGGGCGCCGCCGGGCAGCGCGTGTCGAATCCCAGCGGAACACCGCAGCGGAGTTGCGCCGGGACGCGTACGAGACGGATATCGAACGACGCGAACGGGAAGCCGATGCCGCGCGCGCTGCCGCGGCCGCGAAGCAGTCGGAAGCCGACGCCATGCGAGCGCAGGTCGAGTCGGAGCGACTGGCCCGCGAGAGCGCCGAGCGGGACGCCGAGGCGCAGCGGCTGCGCGAGGATGCCGACCATCGGCTCCGGAAGGCCGATGCGCTCGATCCGGATGTCGACGACGGTCGCCGCGACGCCGAGCGGAGCCGGGCCGACTCGGGCGATCGCACGGACACCCCGGATGCCCGGGGCACGCGAGATCGCACCGGGGAGCCGCCGACGGACCATCCGGACTCGGGCCACGGGCGACACGCCTGACGATGCGGTGATCGGCGATCGCCCGCCGCCCGATCACTTCAGCAGCCGCGACAGCACCCGGTCGGCGAGGGGCTTGCCGCCCGTCTGGCAGGTGGGGCAGTACTGGAAGGTCGAGTCGGCGAAGATCACCTCTCGCACGGTGTCGCCGCACACCGGGCACGGCTGTCCGGTGCGTCCGTGCACCTGCATGTGGGTGCGCTTCGCATCCTTCAG
>JAPSJU010000286.1 GCA_031178025.1 Agromyces sp.
GGGCTCGCCGCCGCCTTCGTGCTCCTGGCGATCCTCGTCTCGTTCACTCCCCTCCTCGACCGCGAGGATCGCGAGCGCAGCCGAGTCGCAGGCTGGCACGGCAACGGCGCCACCGTCGCACTGCTGGCCGCCTGGTTCTCGTCACTGGTCATCACGAGCCTCCTCGTGCTCGGCACGCACGCCTGGCTGACCGCCGACGCCGACGCCCCCGTCGTGACCGACCACTGGCGAGCCATCGACGCACCGACGGATGCCCCGATCCCGGCGCCCCCGTTCTCCGAGCGCTTCGGGGCGATGCTCGTGATCATCGTGTGCGTGCTGTTGCTCGTGGCCGCCGTCGGGCTGGTCGCAGGCCTCCGGCGCTTCCCGGCGATGAGCCTGCCCGGGCTGATGTACCCGAAGGGAATGACGCCGGAGGAACTGAAGGCGCAGCGGAACCGTGACGAGTACCTGGGCGGTGTCCGCAAGCTCATCGACACCACGCTCCCGACGACGACGACGCAGCGGAGCGGCGGAACCGCCGGGGACTCCGGACCGTACGACCCACGGGTCGTCCCGAGGAACGACTACCCGACGAGCGAGCACCGGCCGTTCGGACGCCTCCGAGCGGTGGCCGGTGCGCGCCGGATCGCCGGGCTCGCGCATCGCGGCGAGTCGATGCTCCGCATGCTCGCGATCCTGACGGCGTCGGCGCTGCTGTTCCTCGGCATCCCGTTCTTCGCCGAGGTGCTCGACGGCAGCCTGGCGAGGGCCATGCGCGGTGCGTCGGTGAGCGCCGACCTCGGGGCATCCGCCGAATGGGCGCGCGCCGCGTCATCCGTCTCGGCCTTCATCTCGCCGTTCTGGAACGGGCTCACCGGGGCCTCCGGCTGGGTGCTCGGGCTGCTCGCGCTCGTCGCGGCGGGGTCGGTGGTGATGAACGCGGTGACCTCGGCGGAACGTCCGCTCGGGCTCGTGTGGGACATCGTCTGCTTCTTCCCACGGGCGGGGCATCCGTTCTCGCCGCCGTGCTACGCCGAGCGCGCCGTCCCCGAGGTCGCGAAGCGGATCCGGCACTTCCTGAGCGACGAGCAGGAGGCCGGGAGCGACCCGTACGTCATCCTCTCGGCGCATTCGATGGGCGCCACCATCGCGGCCGCCGCGATCTTCACGCTCTACGAGGAGGAGCAGCGGGGGCATGTACGGCGCGGTCAGCCCTCCGCACGCCCCGAGGCGCCGGCGCCGTCGCGGGTGGCGCGCATCGCCCTGCTCACCCACGGCGTGCAGTTGCGGGCGTACTTCAGCCGATTCTTCCCGGAGGTGTTCGGACCGCGCGTCCTCGGCGTGCGGGGCACGATGCCGCCGGCGATCTGGCGCGCGGACCCCTGGACGAGGCAGGTGCTCGAGGAGCACGACCGGCCGCGGGTGCCGATCGGGGAGACGGACGACCCGCCGACGCTCGTGAGGCTCCTCGGCGGGGACCTCAACCGGCCGGCGTCATGGGTGGTGCCGCGGTGGCGGAGTCTCTGGCGTCGAACCGACTACCTCGGCTTCCCCGTGTTCGGGTACTGGAGCAACGTCACCAAGGGCGTCAATGAGAACCCCATCGACCGCGGCGCCACCGAGCGATCGCCCCGGGACTACCTCTGGACGGTGGCGCGCCACAACGACTACCTGTCGACGCTGCAGTACCGCGAAGCCCGAGACGAACTGGTGGACATGCTGGTCGACCGAGACCGGAGCGGCTAGCCGCGCGCGTCCTCCAGGTGCGGCGCGCCGTGGCCCAGCACCTTCACGACGAGGTTGTGCCGGCGCAGGGTGCGGATCGTGCGCGTGACCTCGTCGCGGTCGCGGCCGAGGGCGCGTTCGTTCGCCACCACGAGCACGTCGCCGGCTCGCAGCGTGCCGAACAGGCGCCCGAGCCGTTCCTCCCAGGTCTCGGGGGCCTCAGGCGCCGGATGCTTGAAGTCGAGGATCGCGACGCCGAACGCGGCGAGGTCGTTGCGCTGCTCGACGATGGGCGGCATGTCGTCGCGCGCGACGACCAGCCCCACGAGACGGGCCCCCTCGGGGCGCGCCTTCCACCAGTCGCCGTTGCGCTGCAGCTCGACGAAGCACTCGGGGCAGCCGAGGGCGTGATGCCCGGGACGGTGCGCCGCCCGCAGCGCGTCCGATCCCGTGGTCGGGGAATCCGTGATCGAACCTGTACCTGACTCAGCCATGTCGTGCCCTTCGCATCGCCTTCCATTCTCGCCGATCGCCGTCGACGGCGCTCGCACGCCGTTGCCGCCGGACTGCGGCGCGCCCTATCCTCGGTCATGAGCAAAACTCAGCTGAATCCCGTGTCGGTCGTCATCCTGATCAGCGCCGGCATGGCGGCGCTCACCGGCTGCACGTCCCCCGCCCCCGCGCCCGCCCCGTCGCCCACGGCGTCGGCGGCCGCGTCACCGAGCCGGCCCGCCTGCCCCAATCCGCACGGGGGCAGGTGCCTCGGGCTCCTGGAGGCCGGCGCCTACACGACAGAGCTGTTCATCCCCGAGCTCACCTACGAGGTTCCCGAGGGCTGGTCGAACCTCGAGGACCTCCCGGGGAACTTCCTGCTCGTGCCGCCCGACGGCACCCTCGACGGGGTGGACCTCGGCACCAGCGACTACATCGGGATCTACACGTCGATCGTGGCCCTCGAGCCCAGTTGCACGCCCGAGCGGGCGAACACGGGGCGCACCCCGGAGGAGATCGCCGCGTGGCTCACGGCGCTGCCCGGTCTCGTCGTGACCGACGGCGGGGCAGTGCAGGTGGGCGGACTCGACGGGCGCGTGCTCGACCTGGCCCTCGCCCCCGGCGGCGGGCTCGTCTGCGACGGCCGCGAGGACTTCCAGCTCGTTCCGCTGTTCATCGGCTCGCCGCCCTCCGATCTCGAGCACGCCATGATCCCCGGCCTGACCATGCGGCTCTACCTGCTCGGGTACCAGGACGGCACGCTCGCCGTCGAGGTCGACGACGTCTCTGGCGGGGCGAACCTCGCCGGCTACTCCGAGATCGTCGAGCGGTTGCGCTTCGCCGGCTGAGGGCGTTCGCGTCGCTCAGGCGTGCTCGTCCTCGGGCTGCCCGCCCTCGGGCTCGACGCTCCACGCGGGCGGCTCGTCGACGCCCGACTCCTCGTCGCGCTCCGCGTC